>NZ_KN050693.1:287994-587994 GCF_000745485.1 Methanobacterium veterum | reverse complement strand
AATTCAAGGAACTGCCAAAGGTCATTGAAGCCATAAAAAACAGGAACTACCGCTTTATTATTTATATGGACGATCTGTCCTTTGAAGAGTTCGAAATCGAGTATAAATATTTGAAGGCCGTTATGGAAGGTGGGCTGGAGACAAAACCTGAAAACGTACTGATCTACGCAACATCCAACAGGCGCCATTTGATCCGTGAAACATGGAGCGACCGTTCAGATATGTCGGAGGATGAACTGCACCGTTCAGATACAATGCAGGAAAAACTATCCCTGGCGGAGCGGTTCGGAGTGACCATCGCTTATTTCAAGCCTATGAGGAAAGAATATTTCAACATCGTTATAAATCTTGCAAGGCGGTACCCTGAAATCAAACTGACAGACGAAGAACTGAGAGCAGAAGCAAGTAAATGGGAAATGCGTCACGGCGGAATGTCAGGGCGTACTGCACAGCAGTTCATAGATTCACTGCTTGGAGCTGTTGATCTATCTTGATTCTTTTTTAGGAGATGAAGTGCAGAAATACTGCAATTGAAAAAAATAGAAAGCATACAACGTAATTGAGATGGACGTGTTGTTTTCCTCGCGAATAATCGCGAAATTTTTCTCTTTTAGAACGTAATATCCTCCGGAATTTAATAGGGTGCATCTATTAAACTAATTCTCTCACTCCCTTTAGTGGAATTGCTAGACCATTTGATTCATAAAGAAGAATCCATAAAAAAAGAATTTATCTATGTAATTGACAGCTTTTATTGAAACTGCATATTTGACTAGTTTTTTATAGTTTATTTAGAAAAAGAATTATTATGAAAATTGATTTTTTAATATTTGGAATAATCATTATTCTATTATATGCATATTACTTCTTAATACCTCTGAAAAATAAAAGTACAAATAACTCCCCAGATAAACATCCGAAACTTATGCTTTTAGCTGGAATTATAATTATTATTTGGGGAATTTTTACTAGTTATCCCAGTTAAAGACTGTTGCATTGATTTCATAAAAAGAAGCCGTAAAAAAGAATTTAGCTTGTGGTCGCATTTTGTTGAAATCATTTGATAACACATTTTATTGAATTCCTTTGATGCTGCCACTATAGAACTACCATAATTTTTTTTTCGGATTCCATTACTCCCCCCAAAGCTCCTTTAAGAATTATATATTCCCTTTTTCTAAAGGTTATACTCCCATTAAGGGCTACTCTTCTAGGACTTTTTGTGATGTATTTCACATGCCAGAGACTATCAGCTACCTCCAATGTTATGTCACATTACAAGTTGAGGCACATATTCAAAGTTCATGAACTACAATATTCTATTAATGATGTGCCATGCTGAGGAATTTACATATATACCAAACACATTTATTGAAACAGTAGGGAGTTACCCATAGCCAAAAACACTATGAAAATCGATAAGTTTAAATATTATAGATGTAAATCTAAATTAGGAGGTGAAATTATGGCTGAATTACCAATTGCTCCAGTTGGAAGAATCATAAAAAATGCTGGTGCTCAAAGAATTAGTGATGATGCAAAGGAAGCTTTAGCAAAATCATTAGAAGAAAAAGGTGATGAAATCGCTAAAAAAGCAGTAGAACTTGCAAAACACGCAGGAAGAAAAACTGTTAAAGCTGAAGACATCGAAATGGCTGTTAAAACAGCCTAAGTTTTCCTTTTTTTATTATTACGAAATATTTTTTTATTAGTTTAATTTATTTAGTAGTTTTAAATTATACATCGATTTTTGATTAGTACAGTACTTCTATTTTAGCTTTTAAATGATATTACATTAATAAGATGCAAGTTTAACCATTAACTAGCCCCATAATGTATAACAATTTAATAACAGCAAGTATCCCATTCTCAGCACAGAGGATCAAGATATTTTTTAACTGTCGAAAAAAATAAATATTTATTGAATCAAATAAAAGCTTGATATTAAACTAACTGACGGAGGCCGTTATATGAGTACTACTGAAAATTTAAAAGAAGCTTTTGCAGGTGAATCTCAGGCAAACAGAAAATATCTGGCATTTGCTAAAAAAGCAGACGAAGAAGGATTTTTCCAGATTGCAAGATTATTTAGAGCTGCAGCAGCAGCAGAGACCGTGCATGCTCACAACCACCTTAAAGTCCTTAAAGGAATAAAAAGTACCGAAGAAAACCTCAAAGAAGCAATAGCAGGAGAAGTAGCTGAATTTAAAGAAATGTATCCTGCAATGATAAAAGTAGCCAAAGAAGAAAATAACGAAGCTGCTCTCTGGAGCTTTGATGTTGCAAACAAAGTAGAAGAAATTCACGCTGACCTTTATGAAAATGCACTTAAAAACATTGGAAACAATGTAGAAACAGTTTATTACGTATGTAATTACTGTGGAAACACTGTAGAAAAAGAAGCACCTGAAATATGCCCAATATGCGGTGCACCTAAAAAAGAATTTACAAAAATAGAATAAATTAAATTTTATTCTAACTACTTTTTATTTAAATTAATTTTATTTTGAAGGGCGAATTTTATTTAAATTTAGCAAGTATTCGGAGATGCTGCTTCGCCCTTCATTTTTATTATTAAAATTAATAGGTATCATATTTATGGTAGTAAAAAAATAAGAATAAAGTACAGCCGTTAAAATTGATAATTTTGGACCTCAAAACCAAAAATTTTACATTACAACTCCTTACTTTTTGGTTCTATGTTTGTTAATTTATTAAATGAGCTATTTTATGCCTAATTTTAAAAAAGAAGATGCTCAAAAAAATAATATATAGACCTATCTCTCCAGCAGGTGCTGTTCTTATGTTTCAAAGAGAATATAACGAGAACCTAATCCGTAGCATTCCCTCAGAGATAGTTCTATTCATATACAAAGCATGAAATGATCTAAATTATAATATTAAACCTAATATACTGCTTAATAAAGATAAAATAGGACTTAATAAAGCTAATAAGCTCTCCAGCATAACTTTCACCCCCCTCTTGAATCATTTATGGGATTTTACTTCCATGTACTAAGAAATAAGGTTTGATTATTATTTATATAATTTTAAATTCATAATTGCAGACTAATGCATAAGCACAATAATGAATTAATGCAAAGATGAGCAAATACTTTATTTACACTCCAAAATAATGCACATGTGTAATTCTGCACACAATCACGAAAATGAAGTTATAAATAAGTGGAAATTGGTATCAATATCTACCCCATACCCTTACTCATCTTGGACAATTACTTCTTACATGTGTCCAAGATGAGTTAATCTATAAAAAAACAAATTAAACTCGAAATCGTAAAAAGAATAAGAATCAAAAAATTATAATAAATAACTATTGCCCGCTGTTATCTAACATCCAATCATCATGCAGCTCTTTCGTTTTCTTATATCTTATATTTTCTAATCCTTTTTCTAATCCATTCTGCAATTCAAAGCTTGCATTAAGATGATCTGCAATTAATTCCATCGCTAACTCTTCATCATCACTTTCTTCATTAGATGTGTAACCAATAATAGCAAATAGAGATTCATACCATGCTTTATATTCGTCTGTAGTTTCAAGAGCTTTTATTAAGTCTTTATCTATCCTATTTTCCTGATTTTCATTACTCATTCTTGTTTCTCCTTCCAGTTTTCCATTTATGTAAGCACTTATATCAACAATTGATGTTATCAACCATTATAAATTAAATTATCTATTTAAATCTTCTAAAGTTCTTCTAAGATTCTAATAAAAATTACTGTAATTTTAACTTTTAAATTCAAAAAAAGTTTAATTTCTTTTATTTTTAAAAATATTAAGGAGAATTGGTGGTGAGATGAAGATTGTCAGCTCTTCCAGTAATTAATTACCAGATGTTTTGGCTGACAATCTTTTTTCGTATTATACCCAAATAATATGGACATAATACGAAACACCTATCGTTATAGCAAGTTTATATCTACCCAACAAGTATATAAACTTTTATATAATCATCGAGAATTAATCCACATTCAGTTTGTTAAAATACACTTTATTAGTTGTTTTCAGTTACATTTTCAAAATTCAACATCAAGGGATATTTCAAAAATATTTTAATTTTCTGGTGTTGAATTTTACAAAATAGTTTTTCAGAATTAAATAATATTAATAAAAAAATTCAACGACTTTAACCATACCTGCGATGACCTTAAAATATAAAAAAATAGATTATAAATTATAAAATTACTTATCACTAATATCAAATCTAAAATTAGATTTATATTCACTTCTTATCAAAATATTTCATTCTTATAACATTAAATGCTACCACACACAGTATTATACCTATCCTAATTAAAGGGTTTAAAGGTGCAAATAACAGAAAATAAAGCAGTACAATCCCAACAAGAGCATGAACTAACCAATTCTTTGGTTCTTTCAAATAATCTATCACTAGTCCCATCCTATCACATTCCATATTTTATTTATTTCGGGTATTAAGTCAAAATGAGCTTATGCAGTATATATTATTTGCTCCATATCGTTATCTCCAAAATTAATATTTTTACATACATATGTACTGTTTACCCGCACGAAGACCACTTTATTCCATTTTCTAAGCTAATGTATGCAATTAAATCATAATATTAATGTTAAAAATAGAATAAATCATGAATTTATTTTTAGCTTTTATTTTAAACTAGAAAAATAAAAATATAGGTTTATGTACCTATAAGTTTAATTCCAGTTATTTCTGCTATATTTGTATTCAATGCCCGTAAATCATCCATAGAGAAGTTGCGTATATCATTGTGGCCTGCTAACTGCGCCAGCATTTTTGTTTCTTCAGTCATAGATTTTATATAATTTCCAACCCTTTCTGCAGATAAATCAACGTTCATTCTTTCTCTTAAAATAGGATCTTGGGTTGCCACACCTACAGGACATTTTCCTGTATAGCACATACGGCATGCACGGCATCCTGCAGCGATCATCGCCCCTGTTCCAATGTATGCTGCATCCGCCCCCATGGCCATAGCTTTAGCCACATCAGCGCCGCTTCTTATTCCTCCAGTAATTATAAGGTCTATTTCATCCTTCATTCCAATTTCTTTAAGGCCATTTACAGCTTGAACAAGTGACGCAAGTGTAGGAACTCCTGTATGTTCAATGACTACTTCGGGAGCAGCGCCTGTTCCACCTTCCATTCCATCGACTGAAATGATATCTGCTCCAGCCTCTGCAGCAATTTTAACATCTTCATCAACTCTTCCAGGTCCGAGTTTAACTATTATTGGAACGCGCCAGTCTGTGACTTCTCTAATTAGTTCAATGTGTTTTGCAAGATCTCCATCCCTGGTCGCATCCAGGAATCTACATGGACTTAAAGCATCAGTTCCAATTGGTATTCCCCTTATCTGGGCTACTTCTAGGCTTACTTTCTCAGCAAGCAGGTGACCTCCCATTCCAGGTTTGGCCCCTTGACCTATTTTCACCTCGATAGCATCACCCGCATTTAGATAATCAACTGAAACTCCAAATCTACCGGATGAATATTGAACAATTAGTTTATCTGCTTCTTCTCTCTCTTCAGGGAGCATTCCACCTTCTCCAGTATTTGCACATGATCCTACAAGTGAAGTGCCCTTAGCAAATGCCACTTTGCATTCTTTGCTTAGTGCACCAAAAGACATTCCTGCAATTAAGATAGGAGTATCTAAAACCAGAGGTTCTTCTGCATAACGAGTTCCGAGAACAACTCCCGTATTACAAGCCTCCCTATATTTATCTACAGGAGCAATAGATGCTTGAGCTGGGAGAATTACAATATCATCAAAATTAGGGAGGCTTCTTTCAGTTCCAAAACCTCGTAATACATATTTTCCAGCTTTAGAAGTGAATCTTATATCTGCAATGGTTCTGGGATCCCATATACTTCCAGCACCACTTGGTATCAAAACAGGACATGCTGCAAAACACGACCCGCACATTATACATCTGGATTTATCAATTTCTGCATGATTATCAATTATTTGGATTGCATCTGTGGGGCAGACAATTTCACATGTTCCACAAAACACACAGAGTCCCTGTGTTGCATTAGCAAGATCTGATGATGAGTAAGGAGTTAATGAAGATGTAGTTGAGTTTCCATTCATTTCAAATCCTTTCTGGACTCCTGCAGCTACATCTTTTACATCCACTGTTTTTAAACATTTAGACTCGCATGCATCAACACATACTGGTCTTCCGCCATTAAAAGCAGTGCACTGCTGTTCACATTTTAACATCATGTTCTCAGTGTAGGTTATACTCCCAATAGGGCACATTAATACGCATAACCTGCATCCTATACATTTATCTTGGTCGATTTTTACAACACCATTTTCACGGTATATGGCGTCCCTAAAACAGCCTTTAATACAGGAAGGATTAATACACTGTTGACAGACAATAGCCTGGTATCCCTCAGTCATTTTGTGCAAAAATAATCCACTTCCCCCATTAACTTTAGAACACGCTTCTACACATTCATTGCACCCATCACAGTTCTCAGGATTAGTTAAAAGAATTTGCTTCATTTTTCATCACCATAAAAAGGCCTTAATTTTTTGGGTTCTATTTTAGTAAAACTAGTAATATCTGCCTCTATTTTATAAATATCAAAAATATCTTTAAGTTTTTGCCGGTCATCATCGTTCATTTCATGAATTTCTGCATTTGTACCTGTATTATAGGTTCCTCCAACGTATATCGAACCACCGATCATCCAGTCACCCGTGTCGATACCTGTGCTGCCTGTTACGATGATATCTCCACTTAACATGTACAGGCCTGCCAGATTTCCAATGTCTCCATCAATAACAATTAATCCACCTTTATTTAATTGCCCTATACCATCACCTGCACTCCCATAGACTACAACTGTGCCGTCATAGGTTCCAAAGCCTACACCCTCTTCAGCCGAACCATTAACAATTATCTCGCCGCCAGTCATGTTATTACCAACATATCGTCCAGCATTGCCTTCAATCTCTATTTTAGCACCGTTATTAAGTGCTCCCACGAAATCGCCAACATCGCCCTTTAAAGCTATACTAACTCCATCTCCAAGCCCAACTGCTATGGAGTCCAATTTTTTAGGCATTTCAATTGTTAGAAAATGTCTTTCATCGGCTATTTCATTTTTAATCCCCACGTTTACCTGACGTGTGGATATCTCACCTTCAGATGTTATCACATTAGCCATATTATTCCCTCAATCATTCTTTATTTAAAATAAATTAGGAACTTAAATAAACCTTCTCATGCATATAACATGTATAGTTGACCAGTCTACAATTAAATGAGACTAAGTAACATAATTAAAATACTTAAAATTAGTAGTTAGTTACAGGTGAAAGAATGAGAACCCTAATTACAAACCTCAAGGGCCAGTGCTTGTTTAATGCATCAATGAAAACACAAGCTGAAGGCGTGATCATTTTAAGTGGAAAACATCGCAGAAGAACTGAATTAGATAAATTCATTAAAGGCGGTGAAATTAAAATTGAAACTGAAGATCCTGTAGAAATATGTAAAGAGATATCTGAAGTTATAAATGCAGCTAAAAAACATGGTGAAATATTTGTTGCATATGGGGGAGATGATCTGGGTTCTTTACTCAATTTTGTGGCTAATAAAGAAGGAATAAACGCAATTTTCAGCTGCCATAATGAGAAAGTCTTAAGAATTCCTCTTTTAAAACTGGATGTATCAAAGACAAGACAAAAAATTCTGGAAGTTTTAGCTAATGAAGATCTAAGTGCCGCTGAAATAGGGAAAAGTGTAAATATATCACGTGCGATGGTATACAAACATTTAGCAGGACTTATAGATAGAGGCTTAGTTAAAAAATCAAGATTATTTGAAAAATACGCCATAACGCAAGCTGGAATGATCGTAATCATTTAATAAAATTCATATTCCCCTATTTTTACCCACATACCTTACATTAAAAATAAAATATTAATTTTAAGAGCAAATGATAAATTCACCAAATTTTCCATTATTTTAATTTAAATTTTTTACATATTTTTATAAAAAGCTAATTATTTTAAACAATGTTCAAATATAATAATAATTATCTGAGCAATATAGGGATATTTAAGGAAAAAATTGAAAAATATTTATATACTAGTTCTGACACTTTATTATTGTATAGAAAATATTGACATATGATGTACATATTTCAACAAAACAGAGGATCTAATAAAAAAAATATGAAATAAATTATATGATCTGAAAATTTTGAGATAAGTACACGTACTCAAAACAGGTGGTATAATGGATGAAATGAAGGATGAAATCATTAAAATGAGATACATGATTCTTGTAAAGAAGGGGATTGTAGATAAAAAATATGAATCATACAAAAATATATCTAAAATTGTAAAGGAATATGAGAACCAGTTTATTCCGGGGACAGTCTTGTTAAGCGAGAAAGCCGGTTATAAATTACGTATTGAGTATCCCATGGAATGATAATTCCAAGAGGTCATATATCTGTTATTGATTTTAAAACCATTAAAAATTGTAAATCTGTTATAACCTTTGTTAATTTTTACAGATTAAATTTCAGGAGTAGTTAATGAGGGGCATTAATATGTGCATGAGATCCGGCAGCACAAAAAAAGGTGAACTTCCGAGAAATATAGCCAAATCTTTAGTAGATACATTACAAAAGGAAGGTTACCTTGTAAAACGGAACTTTGAATACCCTAATAAAATTTCAAGCAATTTTGATGTTAAATATCCTAGCTACACATTAGATATATTCGCAGTTAAACGAAATGATATAATGGTAATTAAATATGAAAACTGCTCAGATGTTTTATCTAACAAACATAAGAGGCTTTGGAAAGCATTATCTTCTAAACCTGGAGTAAATTTTCACATATTAGTTCCATCTTACTGCAGCAAAAAAGCTCATGTGAAAAGCAGGATGTTAAATGTTCCAGTAAAAATTTTATGCATGAATGATTGGAAAGATTCATTTGAATCCAGTTTAAGAAATTCTAAATAAACAATTATGTCTTAAAACCTGACTAGAATAATGTTTAGATCATACCATCTTTAAAATCTCATTCTGGTTAATTTTTTCATCAGTTAAAGAAATAATATATTTTTTTTCATTTTCTTCAATTACAAATGCAATTGGAACTATCCATGATCCAACAGTAGTCATTTTATTATCCTTTAAAATGGAAACTCTAACTATAGGATAGAGAATTTTACCTTGCGCTTCAATAGATTTACCAACTATAGTCTCAACATCGAAATTCTCTGCAAAGTTAGTTTTAACCATTGTTTAACCCCTAGTTTCTCTTAATTCTTTTAAAAGTGCCCTTACAGGTTTCTTGGTGAAAGCCCTTATAAGTTCAACAACTATCCAAAAAAGCCGGATTTTTATTTTTAAAGTTGCATCTGCTTCTATTTTTTCATTTAAAAAATCAGGTTCCAGTGATATATAAGCGTTAGGAATTAAATTTAGCAAAGAAGATGCAGCCCAGAAATAACCGCTGACCATAGCCGTATCTGCAGGATCTCCTAATCCTAAAATTAAATTTAAAGAAAATATTTCAAAAGATGTGGATTTTAAAAAGCTGTTAAATACCCTCTCAAGATAAGGCCATGATTCCACCAAAAGAGACAAAATTTTTGGAATACGGCTTATTTCAAATTTATTTTCCTTTTCATTTTCTTTCTTTGGCGCTTGTTTTTCTGGAGGTATTTCTCTCTGGATTAATTTTATTTTCATCCACGTTAATCTAAAAGTCCCTGTGATCTTAAAACCAGTATTGTATATATTCAGGTATATATGAAATGGAACCACCAAAATTCCAATTACAATTATTAGAATAATCAGGATTATGGCGGTCGCTATGAACATTAAATTCACTCTTTAAATTCCTAATTACAAAAAATAAGTAGAAAAGATTTTATTCACTTTCTTCCTTTTCTTCTTCTTTTTTTTCTCTCATCTCTTTTACAGTTTCTTTACCTTCTTTCATAAGGTCAATTACTGCAGGCATTGCTTCAGATATTGCCCTACCCATTGGGCTAGGCTTGGTTAGATGCATAACTCTAACGCTTTCAGGACCTTCCATACCTTTAAAGACAACTACCATGGCTATTGGTTCAATACCAGCTCCACCACCAGCACCACTGCCTTTTCCACTTTGATCTTTAAGTGCACTGCCTTCAGCGCTTGCAGCACCAAATGCCATTCCAAATTTTGTAACTGGAATAATTATTTTATCCTCAGTCTCTATTGTCTCACCAATCACATTTTCAGTTGCCAAGACTTTTAAAAGCTCATCTACTGTAGTTTTTATCGGCTCCACGTCCATATTCCAACCCTCCCAGGGATTTTTATATATAATAAGTTGTTTTACTAATATTTATAATTAATGTATGCTTTTTTACTTAAATAATCCAAAAATAATTCCCAATATCCCGCATATAACAGATATTATATTTTAATCTGTAAATTGCATAAATTAAAGTTTTAAAAAATATAATGTATAAACACATAGGATAGGTAGCAAATAATTTAAGCAAGTTTAACAAGAAATGGTTAAAAAGTCGGAATAATTTGATTTATTTTACTGTTTCACAAAAAAATTCCATTGAAAAAGGGAAAAGGTTATATAGGAATACAACTATATTCAAGTTAGACGCACTCCGGGCCGGTGGTCTAGGGGTATGATACCTCCCTGACACGGAGGTGATCACGAGTTCGAATCTCGTCCGGCCCATTTGCCGTGGTAGTTCAGTTGGGAGAACGCCAGACTGAAGATCTGGATGTCGCTGGTTCAAGTCCGGCCCACGGCATTTCTTTTATTCTAAATTATTATTTTTAAATCATTACAACTATTTTCTTCCCAATTCACTGTTTTTAATCAAAAAATTTATCCCGTTAAATGGTAATATTATTTTGGGAAAAATTCATGACAAAGAAAAATTTGTGTCCACGATGCAGTTCCAAAAAATAAATGGCATGACCTGCAGTTAAGGCTCTGGGAATGTGGAAAATGCAGCTATCGAGGTTCTGTAGTTATAGAAAACGGCAGTGTGCAAAAAAAGGTTAAAAAATCTAAAAAAAATAGAACGGCTCTCCTGGAAACGGCAGCTCAGGTAATTTTATATTATAAACACGAAACCTCAATTGTAATATTTGTTGTTTTAAAAACTAAATAACTACAAATTACTATTTTTTTAACATTAACTGATTTTATTCATCCATTTGCTTCTTAACAAAGATTCCTATTACTCCACCAATTGTCGCCAATACACCAAACACAATTATACCCATGAAAGCTATGGAGATTCCACCAAAAAATCCTAAAATGACTGAAGCTATGGCTCCCACTAAAAATCCATTGATGATTCCATCATCATAATCCTTACTGATACCAATAAAAGCAGCTAAACCCCCCGAAACCAGTGCAAAAATGCAGGATAATACAACAAGCGCTGAAAATGCAAATATAAAACCTGAATAATTGTAATAAGAATTACTAAACAAGTAAAATGATAACAATAGAGACGTAAATACACTTATTACGAAAAATACAACTCCTGCTACAATTGATAACCAGTTAATCCTCTCAGAGAAATTTTTTGATTCCCTATAATCATCATAATCAGTTGCAACCTTTCTAAAGGCATTATCTGACAATCTTTCAAGCCTTTGTTCATCAAAACTTTTGGTATTGCTAATTATTTTTCCTTCCTTTACTGCAATTAGCCTTCCACCACATTTAGAACAAAATATTCCTTCTCCATGTTCCCCCATACAGTTCGGACAGATAAATTTTGGTTTATCATTTTTTCCCACTTCTTTAAATGTTTCTTCAACATTTAAATTATTTTCATGAGGGATATCCCAATTTTCTAAGGATTCAGCTTCTTTAAGTTCGTTTTCAGGATATTTTAAGGTACCGCCGCATTGACATGCCTCAAAATTATCAAGGGATTCACCTTCTGCAAGTTCATAGCGTCCCCCACACTTTTCACAGATTACATAGTCCATAAAATCACATTGTTTAATAATTTATAGCCATAATTTCCGTTTGCTTAAGTTTTTGTGACATAAAAAGATTAGATTGCATTATTTACAGAACTTTAGTCATAATTTGTTTGTTAAGATTTCTTTCCATTCTGAAAGATTTTGCTTTAGATATATGATGTGTGTCTTCTAACATAAACCGCTATTAAGCCTCCGACAGCAGACATGGCACCCCCATAAATGATACTTATTATTAATACCATTAATCCAGCTATAATTCCAACACCAATATTTATCTGCCCATATAATCCTAAAAATAATAATCCAAATACCAGATAAAGTATTCCAGAAATAATTGTTATTACAATACCCACCATACTTCCAGTCATTATCCCGGTTACATAATTCCTTGTTGTGATATAAGATACTGCCCAAAAACCAGATGCTATTGGTATAATAGCAGAAATTAAGCCAAAAAACAGGACTATAACGTTGGTAATAGATATTAATGCAGTTGTATTTGCATTTTGAGCTACAATAATACCACCGCCTAAAAATATTCCTCTAACTATTCTAGTAACTATACTGGCTACAATATAAAATATAATTCCAGAGGTAACTGCACCCCAATGAATTCTATCAAAAAAGTGAATTGATGAACTTTCAGCTAAAATATGTCTATAATCACCCCTATTTTGGTGATACATTTTATTTTGGTAATTTGTTTTCCTAATCCTGCTACCGCATTTAGAACAGATTAAACTCTTATTTTGTTCATATCCACATATATTGCATTTAATACCCGATGGTTTTGTTCTCTCTTTCAGGGCGGACTTGTTTTGAATAGGACTCACATAACTCCAATTCTTCAAAAACAACAGTGTCCCGCCACATTGACATACGTCAAAGTCCGCTATAGATTCCCCTTCTTCAAGTTCGTAGTATCCACCGCATTTTTCACAGATTACATAGTCCATAAAATCAATATTGTTGATATATCATTAAAATATTTTATTATTTGATATCACTAACAAATAAAAACAATTATTCAAAATAAGAAGCAAATTTTAATAATTTCTAGGATATTTCTTCATAAAAAAATTAAAATTAAAAAAAATAAACATATTGAATTAATTATCTAAATATCACAAAACAGAACCTTTTAGATAAGTACTCGTGACTTCATTTATTTTTACCTTAACAAAAGTACCAATTTCACCATTTTCTATGACTACATGCTTGTAAGAATCTGTCCTTCCAATGTAACCGCCCTTACTACCTTTTTCTGTTATTAAAATTTCATGAACTTTTCCAATTTCTGCAAGGTTGTTCTGGTAAAGTATCTTTGATTTAAGATCATTCAGTACTTTAGACCTTTTTTTCATAATTTTATGATCTATTTCATGCATTGAGGAGGATATGGCCATTGGTCTGTGTCTGTATTTCGAAATATGAATAAAATTTGGCTTAATATCTTCGATTAACTTTAAAGTGTCTTCAAAGTCTTCATCAGTTTCTGTTGGATAACCCACTATTATATCTGTAGCTATAGAAACCTCGGGTATTTTTTCCCTGACTTCAGATATTATATCTTTATACTGTGCAACTGTGTGATCACGGCCCATATGATTTAATACAGAGTCGCTGCCACTTTGAATAGGAATATGCATGAATTTATAGACATTTTTATGCATGAAAGCCTCGATTAACCCATTTAGATCTCTCATCATACTCTTTGGGTGCATCATTCCAACTCTCAACCTGAAATCACCAGGAATCGTAGTGATCTCCTTTATAAGTTCAGAAAGTTTTCTTCCAGTATCCATCCCATATGCAGCCGTATCTTGAGCCGTAAGTTGAATTTCAACACATCCATCTGCTACTGCGCTTTCAATCTCATTCTTTATATTTTTAACTGGATAGCTCTGGAGTTTCCCCCGTGCAAACCTTGTACAGCAGTAAGTGCATCTTCCGACACACCCCTCGCATATTTGGGATATATGTACAAATGGATCAAAACGTATCTTTGGAAGGCCTGCTTTTATTTCATCACTGTGGCCAATAATCCGTGAAGTTTTACCATTCATACATGATTTCACAACATCTATAGTTGATTTAATTTGACGCGGCCCAATCCATCCAGCAGAAGGTGCAGCTTTTTTAAGTTTATCTGGATCAATTTCCACCATACATCCAGAAATTATCAATTTTTTATCTGAAAACTGCTCTTGAATTTTTTTAATCCTGTTTATAACCTTCTGTTCTGTTGGCTGCTTAACGTAACAGGTGTTGAGTATTATTACATCTGCATCTTCCATATTTGAAACTATCTGGGCATTATCTTCCTGCAGAAGCCCTGCCATTATCTGTGAGTCACCCTGATTAAATGTACAACCAAACGTATCAATGTAAACTTTCATTTTATCGAACCTGATCCTATGTAAAAATACAAATCAAACTATAATCTAAAATCAGCTGTTATTTAGATATATTTAACTAAAAATTATTTGGATAAATATAACTCTTAAAAATTAAGATTTTAAACCTATTTTTCAGGCCAGCCATGTTTACCAATCATCGGAACAAACACAACTCCGCCCAGTGATTTCTCTTTGAATTCAGTTTCGGATTTCTTAACCATGCAGATAAGATCCTGGAAATATGCCTGTTCCCCAACTGGGATTAAAAGTCTTCCACCTATTTTAAGCTGTTCTTTAAGGGGTTCTGGCACAAATGGAGCACTTGCAGTTCCATAAATTCGATCATATGGAGCTTCTTTCTCATATCCCTGTGTTCCGTCACCAATTATCACTGTTACCTTTTCACCGTAGCCTGTTCTTTCAAGATTCTCTTTAGCCAGCTCTGCAAGGTATTCTATTCGTTCAATACTGTAAACATGGCCTTTTTTACCCATAGCCTCTGAAATAACAGCAGCATTGTATCCAAAACCAGTACCAATCTCTAAAACTTTCATGTCCTCTTCAAGTTGAAGTTTCTCACATATCATTGCTACCATATGCGGTGCTGAGATTGTTTGACCTTTTCCTATTGGTAAAGGCTGATCAACATAAGCGTAAGGCCTGTTTTCTGCTGGTAAAAATTCTTCTCTTGGAACTTTTTCCATAGCCTGCCTTACATTCTCTGATTTTATGTATCCATATTCTAAAAGTCTCTTAACAAGTTCCTTTCTTTCATCCATCATCATACTATATTAGAACTTAGATCATAATTATATCTTACGAATTCTTCTAAAGGTCTTCCATAAACCCTTTTAGTCACATAAGCCTTTGCAAAACCTTTTCTAAGTTTTCGTTCAATGGTTTTCATGGAAGTTATTTTAAAAATCAAGTTTCCCATTTTGACTATATCTCCAACAGTGAACTCAAAATCCCTATCAACATCCACCTTTTTTGAGATAACTCTGCCACCGAAATCTACAGAAATTCCAACTCTCGCAGGTATATCCATTGAAGATGCCCAAATAGTTTCTATATCAGATACCTGACTTCTATAAACCCTTGCACTAGTTTTTATTTCAATCGAGTTTACTGCAACTTCTTTTCCATCGAGGTCTAAAATATCATCCACCATCAGCACCTCGTCAGGATAAAGTTTTACGAATGCTTTTTTAGATTTTTCAAACTCACTTATAACTATTCTAACATCTACTGGCTTTTCTCGTATTATGGTTTCCCTATAAATATTACCGCATTCTTCACACTTCAAAAGAAGCTCTTTTGAATGCTTGCCTTTTGATTTTAAAATTTCATATGATTCCGATTCACATACAGGACATTTCATTTACTTTTCCTCAAATTCTTATAAATTTTTTATCAGTATATAACTTATTTGTAATGCTTAAATAAAATTATGTTTACCTAAACCCCTATCCTTCTTTGAGTTTAAGGTAATGTTTAACTAATCCGCCGTCTTTTAAAATATCAAGCATGAATTTTTTAAACGGCTCTATTTTAAATGATTCATCAGTTGATTTGTTCTTTATAATGCCTTTTTCCAGGTCTATCTTTAAAATATCTCCTTTTTCAGCATTTATATCTGCCACAATGACAGGTAGCCCTATATTTATCGCATTCCTGTAAAAAATTCTTGCAAATGATTTTGCAACTATTGCTGAAACACCAGCGTGCTTTATGGCTACTGGAGCTTGTTCTCTTGATGAACCACATCCAAAGTTCCAGTCGGCAACTATGATATCTCCCTTTTGGACATTTCCTGAAAAATCAGGGTCTACACCTTCCATTACATGTGCTGCCAGATCATCCAGGCTGAAAGTTCTCAGATATCTTCCAGGAATTATCACATCAGTATCTACATTATCTCCAAATTTCCAGACTTTTCCTTCTATTTTTTTCTTCATATGAATCAGTGATGAATTTTTAAAGAATTTTGATTAATTTAGCGGTGTCAATCTATTATCATTTAATTTTTATATAAATTAATTTTAACCAATAGTTTAACACAAATGGTACTGTGTAAACAGGTTATGTTAAAATTTTTACTTTGATTATATCCTTGAATTTTTGAACATCATCAAAATTCTTTTTTCAGCGTAGCACCGCTATTTTTGGCTTCAGTAACAATAACTTTTCCACCAATCTCGTTCATAGTACTCTGAGCTACTTTTGATATATCTTTTGTGTTTGTATCAGTTACCGCATAAATAGTAGGGCCAAATGAACTCATTCCAACCCCTGCTGCACCTGCATCTCTGAGATTTTGAGCTATTTCATTAATTACAGAATCCTGAAACCCAACTTCTATTTTTTTAAATCCAATATTCTGTATTTCATTAACTGCAGATCCAAAAGAGTCTAAATCTTCTTCAACTAAAGAAGGCATCATTTTCATTAATATCAAATGAGATAATTTCTGTACTTCATCCAGCTTAATTGGGCAGTACCCCTGGAAAATATTTACCTCATTTTGACCTGATGCACCTGCAGGGACATTTGGAATTGCAAGTACTACTTTCCAATCCTCTGGAAAATCATATCTTGCTATTAAAGGTGCAGGACGTGCATTAGACGCGGATGATGGTAAAAAATCAGGCTTTTCATCCACCTTATGCCCACCGTCAATAATAAATCCGCCATGATCGAAGGCCCTGACTCCAATACCAGAAGTCCCACCTCTTCCAACGATTTTTGCTATTTGCCATGCATCCATATCACGATCATTAAGATTTAATATAAGCTTTGCAACTGCAAGGGATAGTTGAGTACCTGATCCAAGTCCAGAATGTGCAGGATAAGCTGTTTTAACTTCAAATTTAAATCCAGAGTCAATTTTAAGGAAATCAGTTATTTTCTTAACTGTATTTTCGATTTTTCTCCCATAATCCGCCATTATTTTTTCATTTAATTTATGAGATTCTTTAAAAAATATATCGATGCCCTCATCTTGAGATTTTGCTTCAAGAACAAGTTTGGGTTTTTTGATGGTAAGTCCTACACCACCATCAACTCTTCCAATAGTTCCATTAAGGTCTATTAAAGTCATGTGTAGCCTTGATGGAGTTTCTATAATCATTTGAACGACCTGCTATTTGATTTATTCCAGACTTTCAAAGAAATGGTACTTTGTACTGTTTTTGTTATATTTTTTGTTAAATTATTAATAGTTGATCTCTTGTTTAATTCTGCATATTAATAGTTTTCTGAACTTCCAGAAAATAAGTCTCCAAAAGAGAATTAGAAATAGTTATTTTAATTCCTAGAGTAACAATTTAACTCAATTTAGGTTTTATTAGAAGGTAAATCAGATTTTCCTTCCAATCTTCCACCAGTTATATTTCCCTTCTCAAATGGAATCGCAAATTTTTTCTCTATTTCTTCCCTGTGAATAGCATTCATAGAACAGAACGGGATTATTCTTCCATCTGGGACTGCATAGTGTATTACACACCTTTTTACCCTATCCTGATCAAAGTTCCATGGGTCCATAAAGTGCATGCATCCAATAAGAAGTGTTTTATGGTGGAAATCTCCAAGAGCGCTGTAAGATCTCTCTTTAAAAACCGAAGTCAATATAGATCGGATATCAACTGTACTTGGTGATTTTGACATATCTACTGTTCTTGGAAGTTCAAGTGTAGCCCTTGCTACTGTTTTTGCTTTTCCAGTTAATCCTCCGTCTTTTATGTCTTCAGCGCTTTTTGAAAGTAATTCAAAGAATTTATCCACATCTACAAATTGAGTAATTGGGATAATTTCGCCATCATCAATAAAAACATAAGTAGCAGCACCGCAGTGAGGGTGACAGGTAAATACAACCTGCTCTTCTCCTTCAATAGCTTCTATAAATTCTGAAATTGGTGTAACGCATGATGCAGGATGGAAATCTTCCACTTTAATTTGGGAGTCAGTCTGTTTTTCTACCAGTTTTTCAAAATCAGGAATTGTTATACGCTGTTCTTCCACTTCATCTGATGGTGTTCTTCCTGCAAAGGATACCGGCTGGAAGTTAACTCCCCTTATTATATCAAGGTTATCAACTGCAAATTTTATTATACCACCAATCTGGTGGTCATTTATTCCTTTTACAATTGTAGGAACCAGTACTATGCCCAAATCTACTGCTCTACAGTTTTCTATTGCTTTAAGTTTGGTTGCAAGTAAGTCTTTGTTTCTTGTCTTAAGATATGGCTCTTCTGTAACTCCATCAAATTGAAGATAAACTGTGTTTAATCCTGCTTCTTTGAGTTCTTTTGCAAGTTCCGGATTTCTTGCAAGTCTTAAACCATTTGTAGCTATCTGAGTATGTCTAAATCCTTCTTCTTTTGCAAGTTTAATCAAATCTACCAGATCTTTTCTTACTGTTGGTTCTCCACCAGCGTATTGAATTGCTGGTGCTGGAACTGGCTTATTTGACCTTAAAGTCTGAAGCATTTTCCTTATTTCTTCGTAAGTTGGTTCATATAAACGGTTTGAAACTGCAGCATTTGCAAAACATACAGGACATTTTAAGTTACACCTGTTTGTTACATCAATAAGACCGAGAATAGTTTGACTTTCATGATCGGAACATATCCCACAATTCATAGGACATTCTTTTTCAGATAAAGTTTGGGGATTAATTATTCCATTCCCCTTGTGATCACTCTCTGAAGCTTTTAGGTAGAGTTCATCACTACCCCAATAAGTACTATCAAAAATACCATGCTCTTTGCATTCTTTTTTTATCATAATTTTGTCGCCGTCTTCATAAACTTCAGCATCTACAACTGAAAGACATTGAGGACATAGACTTTTGGTTTTCTTTATAACCATCATCTCACCATAGATATATTTATAAATAACATAATTATTATCTTGCTTTAAAACAGGAGGTAAACCATGGATGCAAGTGTTATCAGTGTTTTAGTTTTATCAGCATATGTAATATACTTTATGTTACCGGCATACCTTGCAAATGTTTCAGCATTAGTCTTCGGAGGCGGTAAACCACTGGATTTCGGCCGTAATTTTCGTGACGGTCGGCGTATTATAGGTAATGGAGTAACTTGGAAAGGAACCATTATTGGAACATTAATTGGAACTTTAATAGGAATCCTTCAAGGATCTGTATCAGCGTATTATGGAAACGTCTTTAGCTTAATACCCGGAATTACGATAATTCAAGGACCAATACCGACAAGTATACTACAAGGTGCCATCATAGGACTTTTCCTAGGAGGCGGTGCTTTAATTGGTGATGCAGTCGGAAGCTTTATAAAAAGAAGGATTGGAATCGAAAGAGGAAAAGCTGCACCATTTCTAGATCAACTTGATTTTGTAATTGGTGCATTAATATTTGCTTCGCTTATAGTTTTTATACCATTAAACATGATTATAATTATACTTATTATAAGTATCGTTCTACATCTTCTAACTAACATGATTGCATATTTAATTGGTATGAAAGATGTTTGGTACTAAAACCAAACTCAAAATCTTAAATCGTGTAGATTGATCAAATTACACATTAAATTTCTTTTTTTACAATTTTCAACAAAAAATAATTTGAAAATTTTAATTTTTAATTTCACTATTTTTTTATGAACTGGAATAAATTTTTGAGTATTACTAATATGGCCAGATCATAGCCACAATTCCAAAAATTAAATTTATTAAGGATTAATTACAATATAATATAACATACGATGTCTATTCAACAATAGGAATATTGAAACTGATTCAATCACTTAAAACATGAATTAAAATTCAGTTTGTACAAGGATCTTGAGGCATACAATGAAGAAACCTGTTAAATTACTACTGGTTGAAGACAACCCTGCAGACATTAGATGGACAGTAGAAATTTTTAAAGAGTATCATATACCCGCTGAAATACACGCGGTTAAAGACGGCACAGAAGCATTAAATTTTTTGTATAAAAAAGGAAATGATAATTACAATCTGGATATAATAATATTAGACCTGTACTTACCCATTATAAACGGACATGAAATACTTAAAAGAATTAAAATGGATAAAAAATTAAATTCAATACCCACTGTAATTCTTACAGCTTCAAATTCCCCAAAAGATGCTAAAATTGCTTATATAAATCATGTAGATTGCTATATCTCAAAACCTCTTGATTTTAAAGGTTTAATGAAAATCATACAACGTACTGGGAAATTCAGGCTTACAACGACCACCTTACCTGGATGTATCGAAATGCCATGTAAATAATATTCTCATTTTAAATGTTGCATCATTAGGCCAATTTATAACTTTTTCAGTTAATTAAGTCCTGCTTTAAAGCATCATTCTTTTTAAAGTTTACATATTTCCAGTAAATGAATATACGGCGGGAAATCATTGCACCCACTGCCATAATAAGGAATATAGCTGTTAAAAGGTTTAAGTCTATAACTCTCATGCTGCTAACTGCACTTTTTCCATATATCCTAACTACAATAATTGCAGCCCATAGAAGCACCGCAATAAGAGAACCCTTCATTACCATAGAGCCATCTTCATTCATCTTAACTTCCATAAATCTGGATATTAAAAAGCCCATTAATATTCCTATTAAAAGGCCAAAAAATATAACTACGGCGTTGAAAACGCTGTATATTTCCACATAAATCATGGGAATTGTAATTATAGACAAAATTACTGGCATAATTATTAATTTCCTTAATTTTATCTTCCTTTCACGTAATTGCAGTATAATGATTAACAAAATTAGGATAAGGAAAGAAGGACTGGCCATAAAATTATTATCTGGTACTATCACTGTCATTATATCACTCATTATTGGATTTATTTCAAAGTATATAAATTACATACTAAACAAAAATAATAAAAAAGAGGCATCATATGTCACCAAATGACAGATTCAGCATTGCAGCAGGATGTATATTTCTAATTATTTTTATATATACATTGTATATTAAAAGTTACTTATATGCCCTCGGATGGCTTATACTAAGTGCAGCACTGCTTTTAGAGACATATACCCCTCGAAAAATTGGAGATATGGAAATTCTAATTATTATAAATGAAGCACTGCCTTTTATAGCCCTCGGAATATTTATTTATACATTGATTTATGGATAGATTATTTTTTAGTTTTTAAATTCCTTGATTTTGCAAAATTTAAAAAAAGTTAAACAATAATTATATGAAAAATGTTGATTTTCCATTAATTATATCGAATTATAAGCCGTGTCAACTAAATTATAGGTCACATTATAAGCTTCGCTGTAACTCACCCATTCAGGGATCTCATAAACAAATGTAGCGTGTCCAGTAGCTGCTAAAGGTTTTGTGAAAACTTCGGTTGATGTACCTTTCTTTTTAGGATTTTCATCGGAAGGCAGGAATCTTAATCCAGACATAGCTTTGTCAACCTTTTCTGCAAGTGTTACAGATTTATTATCCATTGAAGGAGTTGCAATGTAAAACCCTTCACCATAACCTTTTTTATGGTCATGACATATTATTATAACATCATAATCAGATTTAGCAACATCTTGAATGATATAATCTGCGGCAAGACCCTGTCCTTTGTTTCTACCTGCAGTATAATAATCAAAGTTTTCATGCACTACAATGGTGTAATGTACTATCTCAACATCGTGGGATTTAGCATAATCTTTTACTACAGCATCAGATACATTTATTGAAAGTGTTTCTCTAGGATGTATACCTGTAACAACTGCTACTTTAACTTTTTTTTGAGAAGAAGTACCAGTAAAGTTCGCCAATTTAGAGCTTAAAGTCTCATTTGGCATATACACATCCTTTATGACATAGCCTCGGCTGTCTGAACCTAAAGTAGTATGTTTAGTTGAACTAGCTGTATTTAAAGATGCAGCTGTTAATATGATAACAATTGCACATAGAACAATTATAGTTAATTTTTTTTTAATCATTGAATTCACCTAGAACTCTGATTTCTGGAAATTGTCAGCTCTGATTTTTGAATATTTAGAGATTTATTGACCTGCCTAAGAAAGGTTTGATCTAACCATATAAAAACTTTTATAAAAATTAGTAATAAAAAGGGAATATGTTTAAGTCGCCCCAATTGACTTAAAACATGCATCAATTAACTTATTAGAATTAGAATATACATTAGAGTTATCTAGCCATTCTGGAATCTCATAAACAAAAACGGGAGTCCCAGTAGCTACGATTGGGTCATCAACAGTGGTAATTGATGAACTTTGAGCCTTCGAATCTGCGTCTCTTTGATAGTAATTAAAATCAGGCAAGAGATTGTGTACTGATTCTGCCAGAGTTATAGATTGAGAATCCATTGTAGGGGTGGCAATGTAATAGCTATCATTACCATAGCCCTTCTCATGATTGTGGCAGATAATCACCAGTTCATAATTTGATTTTTTAATATCAGGAATTACATATTTAGCAACGAGGCTTTCACCGTTATGCCGGCCAGTTACAAATATATCAGGATTAGCAGTGACAGTTACCTGATAGCTTACAACTTCAACTTTGTGTGATTTAGCATAATCTGTTATAACTTCAGGCACCACCATTTTAGCTGAAATTTCCCTCGGATGCATTCCAGTTACAATTGCTATCTTCTTAGTCGATGATCCTGAATGATCATATATGGTTTTAGTGACGAATCCTTTATTATCTGACCCTAAAGTAAAATGTTTAATTGAACTGGCTGTATTTAAAGATCCAACCATAACTGCAACGATAATAACAACTATACCAATTATAACTAAAGTTTTTTTCATAATTATATTTCCTACGAGTTTTAACATATCGTTCAAAATAAAAAGTAAATGTAGTTAATTCTTTAAATTGAATTAAAACAGGCATCAATTAACCTATTGGAGTTAGTAAATACATTAGAATTACTTAACCATTCTGGAATCTCATAAACAAATACTGGAGTTCCTGTATTTACGATTGGAGTGTCAACCTGGGCAATTGATGAACTTTGAGCTTTTGAATCCGTGTTTCTCTGGTAGTAATTAAAATCAGGTAAAAGACTGCTCACTTTTTCTGCAAGATTTACCGATGGTGAGTCCATTGTAGGAGTAGCAATATAATATCCGCTGCCATATCCTTTTTCATGGTCATGGACTATTATTACCAGGCTGTAATTTGATTTTGCGATATCTGGAATTATATATTTGGCCACCAGACACTGACCGTTGTAACGACCGGTTGTGAAATCCTGCGGGCTGTCAGTAACTGTTACCTTATAATTTACAATTTCAACGTTGTGCGTAAGTGCGTATAATTTAATAACTTCCGGTACAACTGTTTTAGCAGAAGTTTCCCTCGGATGCATCCCAGTTATAACTGCTATTTTAGGTGCAGATGCGCTGTAATGAGCATATACATCTTTAGTGACATATCTTTTGCTATTTGAACCTAAAGTAGAATGATCGCTGGAATTATACAGCATAAATACTGCCGCGGCTATTATACCCACCATTAAAATGAGTATTATGAACATCTTCTTAATCATTAAATCACTACGCTTTCCGTTAATATTTGCAATTTAAAAGGTTTGGTTTTAGTTTAAAACTTATTATAATTTGCTGTTATCAAATTCAAAGATAGTCTTAATTTAATAAAAAAAGTTGAAATGAATTTAATCTTTTATGTGGTCCCTCATCATCAGCGCAGTACCAACTGCAGGGGCAACGACACATTCATCCTTTTTAAGTATTGTATCCATACCTGTTGATTCAAGTCCAGCTACTTCTGCTGCTCTTGCACCAACTATGTCCATGCCAAGACCAGTTGTTACAACTTTTGTGATATTTTCCCTTTCTGAAACTTCTAAAAGGGCTTCAGCAACTTTTTCAGCTTGTCTCTTGTAGATATATGCTGCAATCTTTTCTATATCAGATTCACTCAGCATATCCATATCTCCACAAATAACCCTTGAAATTCTTCGCATACACTCTTCTTTTGATTTTCCTGCCCCATCACAGGTACTGCAGCTGTAATCCTCTTCAGTTATGTTTCCAAGTACTGTGTGAATATCTGCAGTGGCTGCGAAAAGTTCTGAAGATACCCTTACCCATTCATCACCTAAAGGTACTTTATCTACTATTGCAGCCAAATTTGTCCGGAGAGTTGCGCTGTATACCAGTTCTCCTGTTTTTAATCTTTCAAGGTCAGATCTACCTTTAGCGCATTCAGATCCATTTTTAATTGGAATAATATCTGTGGTTGTGCTTCCAGTATCTATCATTATACAATTTTCCTCTATTTCTGCTGCTATTTTAGATGTTGCAATCCAGTTTGCTGCAGCAACTTCATCAGGCCTTTCAACAAGTTCTTCAAAACTTAAAACACCATTTATTCCAATAAAACCTACAGGAACCGGAAATGATTCCTTAGATTTTTTTGCAATGTCTATTACTCCTTCTCTCTTTGTTTTATATGCATCCACAAGTTCTGCTGTCATACAAATGCCCACAGCATCTATATCCTTTAAATCATCACCAAGTAAGCGTAAAAGGGCATCACCAAGTTCATTATTTTTTAACCACATTGGAAAATACTCAAAATCTGCTTTAATTCCTGTTATATTACCCTGATCATCAAAGTCAACCACTGCCAGGTCTGTATTTGCTCCACCTATGTCAAATCCCGCAATTTTCATAAAGATCACTCTATTATTTTAAATTATTTTTTAGATATCTCAAGATTTATTTCATTTAAACTTTCAATGCATTTAATTAAACTCATAATAGTTTTAATCATTACTCATCCCAATTTATCAAGCTTTAAAACATCGTCTTTTTTACAAAATGATATTGCTCCACTTAAATTAATTTTTGTAGGTAATTTACCACAGTAGATAGAATCTAAAATGGCATCACCAAGATTAAAATTCAAAAGATTCCTTAAAGCCACGTAAGGAGTTGTAATCCTTGAATTTATCTCAACCAGATGCACTTTCTCTCCCAGAATCATGTCAACACCAACATAGCCCTTAAGGCCATCTATTGATTCTACAGCCCTTTTTGCCACTTTTTTAGCTTCTTCTTCAAGTTCATGAGTTAAAGGCACCTGCCCCCCATTATAATTTATCCCCTCGTCTGAAAAATGAATATCTTGAAGATTCAGACTTAACGGAACTGCTTCCCTGCCGTTGCTTATCAAACTCACGCTGGCTGAAGTTCCCCCTATAAAGTTTTGAATTATAAAATAGGGAAGATTGGTTTCAATCAAAGAAGCTGCTTTTTTCATTTCACCCTTTGAGTTAACAACATGTACACCTGAGCATGAAACTCCATCAGCAGGTTTTAAAATCCGTTTATTATTAAATGGTTTATAACTATCCATATCCTTGAAAAATACTTTTTCAGTCTCAATTATTGGGACATTATCTCTGAGAGATTCATACATTTTGAATTTATCAGAGCATTTCATTACTGCATCTGAACTTGATCCTATAATCTCCACGCCTTTTTTTTCGATGAAATTTACTATATCATATAAAATAAAATCTTCTTCAGGAGCTATTACAAGACATGAGCCATAATTTGATATATTTTCATCTAACCAATTCATTAATTCCCCTTCAAGTTTAACTGGATTACAATAACTATTACGAGAAATAGACTGGTCCAAAGATATGAGATAATCTACATCTCTATCTTTAAAATCCTCTAAAAATCCATCAAGCATTGCCTGTCCTTCAGACCATAAAGAGGGATCGTCAATTCCCATAGCTGTGATATATTCAAGAACAAGTATTTTCAAATAATCAACTCCAGAAAAAGTTTAAAGCCGTCCAATTCCTTTAAAGATGACGCCTTCCATTTTAAATTCATCCGGGTTCAAAATAGGCCTTGTACAAACGAATATTTTATTTTCAATCATATCTGGCGTAATTGATTTATACTCATCATGATCAGTTATGAGCACGACGCAGTCACACTTCAAAACCTCTTCCATACTTACAGGCTCGGCACCAAAGTATTTTATTAAATCACTGGAAGTATGTGGGTCGTGGGCGTATACATCAAAGCCTTCCTCAAGCAGAAGTTCGATCAATGGTTTTGCCGGTGTTTCCCTGGCATCAGCTACGTTTCCTTTGTATGCGACACCCAGTATACCTACTTTAGAATCATTGATTTGTTTTCCAACATCATTTAACGTGTTAACTACAATTTCAGCAACATGTCCCGGCATTCCATCATTTATAGCTCTTGCATTCTTTATTAAAGTAGATTCTATTCCTTCTTGTTCAGCTATTTCCACTATGAAGTATGGATCAATAGATAAACAATGTCCTCCAACACCAGGACCTGGAGTATGTATATTAACTCGAGGGTGGTGGTTTGCAGCAGCTATAGCTTCTATTGCATCAATGCCAAGTTTTTCACAGACCTTTGCAAGTTCATTGGACAGCGCTATATTGGTATCCCTATACGTATTTTCCATTAGTTTGACCATTTCTGCAGTTATCAGATCATTAACCTTTATTATTTTGCCCTTTGTAATGTGTTCATAAAGAGAAACAGCTGTATCTGCGCTTTTTTCGTTGATTCCACCAATTACCCTTGCATTATGGGTCATTTCATAAATGGTGTTATTTGGAAGCGCCCTCTCAGGAGTATATGCTACTCCAAAGTCATTCCCTGCTTTTAACCCGCTTTCTTCAAGTATTGGAATTACAATGTTTTCACATGTTTTTGGGGGCGTAGTACTTTCTATTATAACAAGATCATCTTTATTTAAAGCTTTTGCAATGGTTTTACATGCTGATTCTACAGCAGATAAATCTGATTTTTTAAATTCATCTACAGGTGTTGGGACAATTACTATTTTGATTCTTGAATCTTTAGAAGCGGCGATTCCATCGTCAGTTGCAGTTAGTTTACCACTTTCAACTGCTTTCTTCACCAATTCATCAAGTCCTGGCTCCATAATTGGAGTCTTACCTTTATTTACATATTCTATCGTTCTCTTGTTTATGTCAACTCCTGTAACCTGCAAACCGCTATTTGCAAAAAGGGCTGCAGTCGGGAGCCCAATATGGCCAAGACCAAAAACTGTAATCTTTGAATTTTCGAGAATCATTGTTTCTATCCCTTTTAGTTAATATATAAAATATATAACAAATATCTAATTAATTTCAAAATTTATTGTTTCTATCCCTTTTAGTTAAATTGGAATATTGATAACAAATATTTAACTAATTTCAAAATTTATTGTTTCTATCCCTTTTAGTTAAATTAAAATATTAATAACAAATATTTAACTAATTTCAAAATTTATTGTTTCTATCCCTTTTTAGTTAAATTAAAATATTAATAACAAATATTTAACTAATTTCAAAATTTAATTAATCAATATTAATAACTGTCTCAATCAATTAAAACTTATCCAATTTATAGTGAATGACCCAATACTTTTGGCGCTATTTAATAAGATAATTTGTTTATCGTGCCAAAGCTAATTACCTAAATTTTATAAGTTTAGAAAAGTTACTTTATTCCCTATAAAAAAGTTAAATAAATTAAGTTACATCAATAATTTGAAGTATTGACAATTACTTACCAATACTCACTAATTTTCAAAATAACAACTAATCTGCTTTAAAACTATCAATTAATGCAGTTTTACCATTTAAGTTAAGATTCTCATAGGGAAATACAGCACTACCCTCTTCAAAGACCATTTTCACTATTGAATCATGGTTATTTTCAAATTCCAATACAGATATATCTTCTTTGATTTCAAGAAGTTTACGGGTCCTGTTTTTCATTATATCTTCAGGTACAGTTATTTTAAGCTCGCCTGCATCGTATAGACCCAAAATTGCATCAAGAATTCCTTTTGAAGAATTCCCAGTACCATAAGGATTTTCAGCTTTGCTCATTTTACCATAAAGATCATCATTATTTAAGATTTCTTTAACTGTACTTGTTATTTTATCTTTTTCTGCTCCAACAAGGATATTTCCTCCAGCTTTAACTGTTTCAGGGCGTTCAGTGTTATATCTTAAAGTCATACAGGGTACATTTAATGTAATTGCCTCTTCCTGTAGTCCTCCAGAATCAGTCATGATAAATTTAGACTTTGACAGGAGAAGTAAGAAATCAAGATAACCTACAGGCTTTATAAGCTTAATATGATCAGCATTCTCTAATTTCTCAAACATGTCAAATTCTTTAAGGGTTTTAACCGTTCTTGGATGTACTGGAAAAACAACTGTTACATCATCTAATTCTAACAGTGCATCTATAATATTTTGAAGCCTTTCTTTGTTATCAACGTTTTCTGCCCTGTGCATGGTAAGGGTGAGAATATCTCCATCAAAATCAAATTTAGGTTTTTCTTCTGACTTTTGTGCAATTTTAAGGTTTCTGATACATGTATCAACGATAGTATTTCCAGTAATAAAAATATCTTTGGGGCTGATACCCTCAAAAAGCAGGTTAACTGCTGATTCTTCGGTTGGCACGAAATAAAGTTTGGAACATACATCTGCAATTTCCCTGTTTATTTCTTCAGGCATGGATTTATCATAAGACCTTAAACCTGCTTCAACATGCCCTACAGGGATATGGAGCTTTGATGCCACAAGTGCCCCTGCAAGTACTGCATTAGTATCTCCCTGAACAAGAACTATATCAGGTTTTTCTGCAACTAAAACTTCCTCAATACCATTCATCATGGTCGCTGTTTGTTTCCCATGGGATCCAGAGCCAACCCCTATATTAAAATCAGGCTTTCTTAATTCTAAATCAATAAAAAACTGGTCAGACATTTCATGGTCGTAGTGCTGTCCAGTATGGATTAAAATATAATCGATATTTCTTTTTTCTATTTCATCGATTACAGGGGCCATTTTGATTATCTCCGGCCTTGTCCCAATAATGACTGCAATTTTCATAATGCAATTTAATATTTCAAGCTTAATAAATTTAATTCTTTGAAATTATCCAAGGTTACAAAGAAAATTTCCAGTTTATTAAGCTTTATTATATGAACCAAAACATATAGCTTACTTCTATGCAATAGCACCTATTTAATTACTTATTTTTGAAAATTTCAAATATTAAAGTATGGATACACGTATAGATCACTTATTTTTATATAATTCAAAATTTGGACATCCAGAATTATTTATATGTCAAGAATGATGTTAATTGAGATTTTTACATAGAAGACAAAGATGAGTTCAAATTAGATATTAAATTGTGTTTTATACAGTTATTGACCCCATTTATCTTTTAATTGGGATTATTTCACGTTTATGTACCAAATTAAACTTACTTACACAACTAATTTATCTGAATATAAATAACATAAAAACAGTTTTAAATTAGACCATTAACATAAATTGTCCTGGACATCGCATGGAAGTCCAGGATTGTAATTAAAAACATTCTTTGGTTTGAGGCTATTTTTCTGTTGGATAATTGAAGCCTATTTTTTTAGAGGCCCAGAACCATAAAATAACCAGGAACACTATACCAAAAGCCAATCCTAACAAACCACTTTCAGGGCTAAATATGTTAGTCATTTTAATTCCCAAAATACCGATAGTACTGCCGAAACCAAATAGAATATAAACTAATGTATTCCAAAGAGCATGGGAGAATGAGGATACAATTATAGAACCCGAAATGTACCGTAAGAGCCCAAAGGTCAGCCCCCCAATAATCCCACCAGTAATGTATATAGGAAGCATACCCAGCGTGAACGACGCGTCCAGGAAGAATAAAGGTAAATGCCATGAAGCAAAAGCTAACGCCGTGAGTAAGAGAATCAATTTAGGATTTATTTTGCCCCGTTCCAGTATTCCAAAAAGCCACCCTCTGAAAAAGCCTTCTTCAGTAGCAAATGCTAATATAAGTGTATACAGGAAAAGATAAGCGATTTTTCCAGCTGTTCCATCAAAGTATTGAATTCCACTAATATTCCCAGTTGCCAATGCAATGACAATAATCACTGCACAAATACTTACTGGATATAAAATAGCCCACATATAATCTCTTAAACTTCCAAACTCCAAACCCAACTCTTTACCATTCATTTTAGTCCAATAGGCTAAAACTAAAATTAGGGGGAATATTACAAACGATTGAAGTTGTTCATTATTAAATATTACTGGTGTAATTACACTAAAAATCATCACTAAAACATATCCAATTAAACCTATTTTGTAAACATTTTTCATTTTGACACTCTCTCAAATCATATTTAAATAGTTGTGAAAGACAAAAACCAGAGTAATCTCTCAAATCACTCTGATTTACAAAAAATTTCATCTCCACCAAAACATGCAATGGTAATTCTAGAAGTATTATCTGGGCAAATGGCATTTTCGTGAAATAATTGAGATTTATTTCAAATAAATCCATTGCCCTTATTTTATATTTGATTATTCCCTCCAAAAAGACTTATTTTTATTTATACAAGTTTTTTAAAAGGTTTTTACTCTAGAATCCCATTTATTACATGCAAATTCTAATTATCCATAAGTCGATAAAATTAAATTTAATTTTAATAATGTCATAATTTGCTATTATAAAAAAATAGAAAATATTATAGCATCTATTCCTAAATAAATTAATATTCTATTTTAATGAGCTAATCAAGATGTAATATTCACACAAAAATTAATAAAAATTTGAATAATACTTATTCAAAATAATAAGGTTGAATATAATATTTAAATTAAATAAAAAAACCGTAATACTGTGAATTTTATTAATTATAAGTTTATTTTAAGTTTTAATAGTAGTAGACTTAATTGAAAATATACGATTAGAATTTCATTGGTATAATGCTCCTACATGAAATGAAGTTTTCATCTGATAAAACTTTCAATTCAAAATAAGCATCAATATACCTTTAAATCAGTGAAAAAACTTTTATTATTCTTTCTACATTTAAATTAATCTATATATTAACCCAATTCACTAACAAATTTACTGAGTCTCGGCATACTTCAAACAAAACGAATTTGAAAGGAATTAACCTAACATTTCAGTTTTTATAATTATTAGAAATTAATTTTTCATTATCCATAATCAAGATTTAAAAAATATAATTAAGATCATAATTTATTTGATTAGTTTCATATATATTCAATTATATTGTAATTTAGATCAAAAAGGGAGATATTAATGAAAGAAAATGTAAATAATGTGAAAAGTACGGTTATGACTACAATATCCACATTGGTAACAACTGCTTTTGGGTTAATTGCTGCTTTAGCATGGAATGATGCTATAAAAGCTGTAATAGCAGAATTTTTCAAAACAGGGAATGGAGTTACAGGTTTACTCATTTATGCAGTTTTAATAACAATAATTGCAGTAATTGCAACACTCCTGATTGCAAGAGCAATACCTACTGAGCCTCCAGTACAGAATGTAAGAATTGTAGAAGATGCAACTGAAAAATAAACTATCTTTTCTTGTTTTTTTCTTTTAACTATATTAAATTAAAATAATTCAATAACTATAAATGAATTTAATCACCATTTGACGGCCTTCTTCTATGAGCCCTGTATTCATCTATCATTTTTAAGAGCTGTTTTTTCTCTTCCTTATTCCGTCTGTTTTCAACACGTGTTTTCCAGCTTTCAATTTCTTTATCTAAAATATCTTTATCTATAACTGCAAATTCATCAATTATTTCAAGATCAATTTTATTTGCATCTAGTACCGGCACCATACTCTTCTCAAATTCTTCCTCTGCAGGGTGCGACATTTTATCCACAAATATTGCGGCTTTTATACCCATATTAATCAGCATTGAAGCTGTTTGAGATCCCCCGCCTTCAGAACTTGATAAAAGAACCACATCTCCTTTTTTAATAGTCCAGTAATCCATAGCCTCTTTGATTTTCTCGCGGGTAAACGATTCAATGATCTTTACAGGGACTGCTTTTTCAGATAGCTCCATAACCCTTATTTCCTTCATGGAACGCAGATTCTCTTCAAGCTTTTCTCTAAGTACCCTTTCCTGAGTATACTTTTCCTGGAGCCCTTTTATAAGGGATACTTTTGAAGATATTTCCTTTTTACGCAGGATATCCTTTGAATACTCATAATGCAGTTTTTCTATTTTATCTTCAAGTCTGGAAGTCTTCTTTTTGTAGTGCCTGACATCCTTTTTAAGGAGCTTATTTTTCTTCTTCAAATAGCTCATCTGCCTTTCTTGAGACTTTATCTTATGTTTAAGTTTTATGGCGGCTTCTTCAATTCCTTTGAGTTTTTCTTCATCTATAAATTCAATGTTATTCTCCATTTCCTCAATCTGAACTTCCAGGTCATCCTTACCTTCAGGGATTTTTAAAACATCGTCTATTGCAGAAGTAATTGGACGGTCCCTGATGACCATACTTTTGACTTCGTCCACTTCTTCAGGTGCTAAACCCAATTTTTCAGTACGCCTCTCAATCTGCTGGAGCTTTTTTTGGTAATGCTTGTATGTTTTAATTGCAGCAGCTAGAGCATCTCTCTCGTGAGCATTTCCAGGATAATTATTAGAAGATATCTCATTTAGATAGCTATCTACAAGTTCTGTCTTGGAACTAACAGTAAAAGTTTTACTTGGAGAATAAATTTTAGAGTTAAGTGTTGATGCAAGCTTCCTAACATTTTTAGGGACAGGATAAACATCAGTAGCTATTAAAACAGTTTTTCCATGACTTATAATAAATTTTATTACTTCAGCTCGGGCCATTTCTTTGCAGCTCTTGGTTGCGATTACATTTCCCGAGAGATCTAAAATAGCTATTCCTACAGTTAATCCAGGATCAAAACCTACAATAAGCCATTTTTGTCTTTCCTGTGAGGATTTAGAATTTAAAAATAAGTTCGAGTTTTCAATTTCTTCAGTTTTATCTACGTTCTTATAAACCAGGGAATTTCCTCCTAAACACCTGTTTCATGCTTTAAATACGGATTATAAGATAAATGTAATATTTTAAATATTGATATCTTGATTAATAATATGGGTTAATACAATTTATATTATTTATTAAAATCTGGAAAATTGAAATTTTACTAAAATTGAAAAACAATGTAAAAAGTGGTAGCACTCATAGATAGATTTTAACAAAAATATCTTCATCACGTTTCTGGAAATTTTATTCTTATTAACATATAAGTTCATTAAACCACCCATAACGCAATATATGACCAAATATAGTCTAATTTAAAGAAATATAAATCGATGCAACCTCTAAAATATCCTGAAACCCCACGTAATACTATCTAACTTTTTCTATTTAATAAAAAACGCATAATACTTATATACTTATGAACAATTCCTAATTCAGTGAAAAATTAAGTATCAGAACCCAGATCTAAAAAGCTGAACACTGCCATATTAATAAAATGGAGATATTAAATTGAATAATTTATTAAAGAAATTAGGATGGAATGCCTTTTTTGGTAAACATTTTAGGAAGTATGTAGAGTTATATGAACCAGCAAGGGTCTCAACTGTATATAAAAACGGTTATAAAGTGTATAATAAATCTGAAGAGGTCCGTGCAAAAGTTTCAGGTAATTTACGCCAAAATGGAGAACTTCCCGCAGTAGGGGATTGGGTAGCCGTATCAAAAGATGACATAGGTTCTACTGTTATACATGCAATTCTACCTCGAAAAAACAAATTTTCCAGGAAAGGAGCTGGAAATGTTACTGAAGAACAGATAATTGTCACAAATATTGATACTGTTTTCATAGTTACATCATTAAACAAAGATTTTAACTTAAGAAGGATAGAACGATACCTTGCTATAGCTAATGAAAGCAAAATAGAACCAGTAGTGGTTCTAAGTAAATTAGATCTTTGCAAAGATGTTGAACAAAAAATAAGATACGTTAAAGAGATTTCACCTAATACAAATGTGGTTGCTATTAGTTCTATGGAAAATAAAGGCATAGATCAACTATCACCTTATCTTAAAGACGGTGAAACTGTGACACTTTTAGGATCCTCCGGTGTGGGCAAATCTACACTTATCAATATTCTTGAAGGTTATGAAAGACAAAATGTCGGTGAAATCAGGGGAAAAGACAGCAGAGGAAGGCATGTCACAACTGAAAGAGAAATGATCCTTTTAGAAAACGGCGGTTTAATTATAGACAATCCAGGAATGAGGGAACTTCAGTTATGGGATGCTGGAGAAGGATTGATCGATCTTTTCAGTGATATTGTAGAACTTGAGATGCAGTGTAAATTTTCTGATTGCTTGCATGAAACCGAACCAGGGTGTGCCGTCAAAAAAGCAATAAAAGAAGGAGCACTATCAAATAAAAGGCTGGAAAGTTACAGAAAATTACAAAAAGAAATGCAGGCTGTTGAAAGGAAAAAGAACCCTAAACTTGCAGAAAAAAAGAAATGGAAAGATATAAAAAAAATGGCCAAAGAGATTAAAAAAACCAGGAAATGATTGTATTGGATATCATACCATCTGCTCATTTTAGATTGATCATGTCACTACAAATCAGATATAGCGACCATGTGGCTAAACATATCAACATTTAACGACCATATGGCTAAAAATAGTAAAATTAATGAAGAAAATTTAATTAAAATATCCTTTTTTAATTTTTTATAATCCCATTAATACCCACATAATATTAAATTACTGATAAAATTGATTCAAATAAATATAAATTAATCTTGTTTAATTTTAATTCATAGATAAATTAGATCTAATACTATCAAAATAGTAAATACAAGAGCATGCCATTTTTCATTTTTAAGGTTTAAATTTCCAGTATCTAATAACCATTTTAATAGAACCGCTAATAGAACCATCAGAAACATTGCAAGCCCAATTCCAAATAAAACATCCGTTAGAAAATGCATGCCGGCCAATATCCTGCTGAAAGAAAGGCTTATTGCAAAAATCAGCAATAAAATTGCTAATGCAATTTTTATATTGTTTCTTTTAAAATACCCATCACTGGTTAAAAAGCAGATTATAATTGGTAATGTACCTGCAAATGCTTGAAAGGCATGTCCGGAAGGAAAAGAAGTCCCCCTTCCATGATATAAACTATTAATATCGAGGTAGAGTATCCATGGACGCGGAACAGCTGAATATAACTTTATTATATCTAATATTGGAATGCCGATGGCCAGAGTTATAAAGGCAAGGAAAAGTACCATCCTGTATTTTTTTAATTTATTAACTTTAAAAGCCGCTAAATAAAAGATTAAAACAAGAGGTATGATAGCATAAAGCATGTAATAAGTATAATAATAACATAAAGAGGCAAATAGTGGATCAGTACGTAATGAGTTGAAATTTAGTAAAAACCAGTGATTAAAATTAGGGGTAAGATAAGCTATCAAAGCAGCCAGCCATAATATGGTTATGCATAAAATAAAAAACAGTTTTTTATTAAATCCAAATTCGAATAATTTCAATTTTATAGCAAATTTGTTTGATTCATTTTTCATTAAAGATATTTTATTTCAACTGGCAATATATAATCCTTAATCTAATAAAAGTCTAATGTAAAAGTTTATTAAAATATTATATGAAAATTTTTCAAATCTGCAGGTTTACATTTGTATGCTTCATTTAAAAAGCTTAAAGACATATTACTATTATCCAAAAGTATTTCCTCCATAAATTAATCAAGGCATTAGGTATTTCATCATTCTAGCTTCTAACTGTTCAATTTTATGACATAATCATCAGATCTGTTTAATTAGTGTTTCATTTTGCAGCCTGTTCCTTTCTAGAGTTAATATAATCTCATTTTGCGCGGCTAAACGTTGTTTAAGTGTGCTGTATTCATCAGTGTCTTTTAAATTTCACCCTTCATCAATTCAATTACAATTTTTGTTATATTTTCAAGTTCAAAAACAGAAGTGCATTCTTCACAGGAATGGCAACCGTTCATGGCTGCCGCCAGCACAAGTCCATTTATATCATGCTGTTCTATGTTGTTGTTGTCGCTACCACCGAGTGTGGAGCATAGTTTACAAGGAATGCCTAATTTTTCACATACATTTTGAAACCTTTTTATAACAGAATGGTTTAATGGTGTTTCATATGCTTCTATACGAAGTTCATGTGTAACTTGCATTTTGGCCCCGTGTTCTTCCGTTATTTTGGAAAATATTTCTATAACTTCATCTAATAATCTAAAAGTCTCATCATGGGAATAACTTCTTATTTCTCCTTTAACAGCACATAAATCAGGCACAATATTTGGAGCGCGTCCCCCTTGAATAAGTCCTATGTTACATGTAGAGTTTTCATTAATCTTGCCGGTTTTTATTTGTGCAAGTGCTTTTGCAGCAACGATTATCGCATTAACATTTTCTTTACATTTAAAACTAGAATGAGCTGACTTTCCCTTTATGATTATATCAAAAGTAAGGAGTGAAGGCGCTTTATAAGCAGCTGATCCAACTTCTCCTGATAAATCAAGAGTGTATGATTCTTTTGATTTTATCATAGAATAATCAAAAAACTTTGATCCAAGACCATATATCTCTTCTGCAACGCAAAATAATACTTCTATTGGACGATGGTTTATGTTTTCTTCTTTTATTGCTGTAACCGCTTCTATAATGGCTGATACTCCAGATAATGCATCGCATCCCAAAATAGTGTCTCCATTTGATGTAATTGACCCATCATCATGGAATATGGCTTTTTTTCCTTTGGCAGGTTCTACTGTATCCATGTGCGCACAGAAAAGCAGTGGCTCTAAAGATTCATCCCCTGGTAAAAATCCATATAAGTTCCCACTGTTTCCCCCAATCTTTTCACCTACTAAATCTTCATGAAGGGTAAATCCTAATTTGCTAAGCTTAAAACTTAAATAATCACAAACAAGTCTTTCTGAAAGGGAGGGGCTGTAAATTGAAACTAAATCTGAAAATGTTTCCAGTAATCGCTGTTTATCCAAAATGTTCACCTGTTACTTAAAAAATGTTTAAGTTTTTAAGTAAAGTGTTACTACAGTGAATTTAAATTTTTTCATTTGTTTATAAATTAAAATTAATAATTAATTTTAGCAGTTTAAACAACTATGTATCTGGACTTGTAAAAATTATAATAACGCACTACCACATGTTAAGTATCAACCAGAATACATATAATATGCCATCAAGTAAAAACAAGTTAATTAAGCCATCAATATGAACCAGAGCATCATCACACATTAAATATCAGCCAGAATACATGTGTATGTCATTTAAGTGAAAACAAGTAAATAAATTAAGTTATCCATTGAACTAGAGCTTTCCATATTCATGGATTAGCTCTTCTATTTTTCCTCCAGAATTCAGATGTTTTATCAGTCTTTGAGCAGGGTTTTCTAATGATTTTGCTCGCTTATACAATGGATTTAGCAGCTTTTCCTCTTTGTTTCCCCTTTCTTTTAGGCTTTTTGATGCTAGATCAAGAATTTTAATTAAAAGCTTTTTAAGTTCTTTTTCCTCTACAAATTCTGGAAGATAAGATTTTACAAACATTTTTCGCAGCTCAGTTAAAGAGTATGGCTTGTTAAATATGGCAGTATCCTCATCTAAAATTTGGTTTACTTCATCTATCTGATTTATAAGTCCCAGATGGAATGCATGAGCAGTCATTGTTTCATTAATCGGCTGACAACAAACTGATCTAAATTCTATTGTGCCCCTAAAAGTTAAATCAACAAATTTAAAAGGTCGAAAATAATTAAAGTCCCCTTTTTTTGGTTTAAATATTATTTCATGATATTTTCCACCTTCAAAGTATTCTCCATTTATTTCATCTTTTTTAAAAAATTCAGTTACTACAGTAGGTTGGAAATTAAGGTACTTCCCTTCCTGTTCAGTACAGTATATGCTTGTACTGAGCAAATATTCAAGGAGTTCTTCAATATTTTGCGGTAGGGTATCAAACATTCCAATGTTTTTCTTATTATACCCATGCATACTGTCTTCCCACAGCATATCTCGACTGCAGGCCAGTTCCATGTTTTCTCCGTTTAACACAGAATTAGAAAAAAGAACAGCTTTTATTGGCTCAAGTTTGGAAAATACACTTAGGGCAAGTATTAAATCATCAAAATTAACATCTATATGAGTCTGTGATGCACTCGTAAACATACCAAATTCAGGCATATCATGAAAGTTTATTCCATCCCCATACAACTTATATAAACATAAATGATGATACAACATCCTGTATCTCCCATTAGGTATAGGAAGACGTTTGTTATGTTTTCTATAAGGATTAATGCCTAATCCGGTTAGAGTATGGTTTTCTTTATTTAATACGTCCTGAATAAATTTATAGTATTCTTCAAACCTTTCTTTAACATGGTACAAGTTTTTTTCTTTTCCAAATGAAATTTCAAGGTTGTTATAAGAACAATCGAAAGTATAGATATCACCTGTCACCTGATCTTCAAGGGCACAGATTACATTATTTTCATCTCTGTCTTTTATTTTGAAGTTAAAGTAGTTTTTAAATTTTACAGTCAATTTATGAACTAGTTTAAAATCCACTGCCGTTTTATTTAAGTTGATAATAGGTAATTCCAGTTCTACTCCAGTAAAAACATCTTTTTTTAGTTTTGTAGGTTCAATAAACCGTCTGTACATTAACTTTTTAACTTCCTCTCTTTTCATATTCTCCCACATATAGCTTTGTGACGCTTTTCAATATCTGAGGTGCCATGTTAGGACATAATGTGAATAGTTCAAGGAGTTTCAATCAAATAAAATTTTTGATTTTTGCAAACATCAAAACTCCGCGTTTTTTTGGAAGCTACGATTTTTCAACGGTAAATTTCGACAGATTTTTTCAAACACCAAATAAATTTAAACCCATCATTAAAACCGGTTATCCATTTTACAGTTCATTCCTCAATTTAAAATTTAACAAAAACAGAGTTATTTTCTATTTCAACGTTATAACTGTTCAAATCACGCGACCCTCCGCCTGTAACAATCTTCAAAAAGCCAGGGACATCTTTAACGAGTTTTCCAGTTTTAACATCGTACTGGGAGCCGTGCACCGGACATGTTACAATGCCGTTTTCAAACTTGCCAATAGGGAGGTACCCGCCCATATGGGGACACACAGCATCTACAGCATAAAATTTTCCACCTAAATTCGCCAGAAGAAGGTATCTGAATTTAACAGTGAACCCCCTTATAGCCCCTTCCGGAATATCAGAAACATTACATACCTTTTCCATTAAATTCACCTCTCATTATTCCTTAAACCTACCAAACCAAATTAGAAATTAAATATTTTCAGACACAACATTTCTTTTTACCACATTCGGGTACTGTAATTCAGTCTGCAGTTTTTACAGGGCTTAATTCAACTACCGAAATCCAGTATTTGTGAAAATTTACCATAAGTACCCACTGTAATAATATAAATAATATATTTATTAATACTTACCATGACTATTTTTAATTATTTTCATTAGCGTATTTTGTTCCAAACAACCGCTTAAAAACGTGTGATTAAATTAAAAAACGAATATTAATGGGTAAATTTACAAGCTTAAAATATTTTTATTAACAATCAGGGCAAAGAAAAGCAAACCACCTAAAGCTGTATTTACATAAGGCAAATACCAGTAAAGCTTATTAATATCCAATTTGTCAGTAATTAAGAGTAGAAGTGGAAACAGAGGATATAATAATACTAAAAAGCTTAATAACCTGAACCCTGCAAGTATTATTACTATTACAGATAATATCGACCAGAATATTAGTGTAAGAATTAATGCATATTTTTCACCTATAAAAACAGGAGTGGTATTTATTCCAGCAGCACGGTCATATTCAACATCCGGAATTGCAGAAAATATATGCATTGCAGATATATGGAAATAAGCACCTGTTAAAATTATTAGAGAAGGTAGAGAATTTGATACCATGCTGTAGGCAAATATTCCAGGCATTATATACAAATAATTAGATGAAAAATCCAGTAACGGCCTTTCTTTAAACCTTAGTGGTGGAGAACTGTAAAAGTACGACAGTAAAAGGAATATTAAAAATAAAATTCTTTCTAAATTTGTTTGAAAAAATAGCAGGACAAGACTGATACCTGCAACTAAATAAATGACCCTTAAAAGATTCCTTTTTTCAGAATTAACTATTCTATATTCTTTTTCATCTTTTTTAGGGTTATTTTTATCTGTTTCCTCATCCCAGTAATCATTGACTCCATATATAAACACATTTGCAAAAAAGAAAAAATATAACAGATAAATGTAGTAATCAAGCCTGAAAAAATCCCCTATTGTGTTAACGGCGAGAGCATAACCAACTACAAATGTTCCCCCTGTATAAATCCAGAATCTAAATCTGGATATCTTAAACATGAATGATAACATAATCTCACTTAAAACTTAAACCTGCGCTTACTGAATTAAATAAAACTTTAGAAATAATATTAGGAAATGAAGGCTTGACCTTTTTTTGATACACAACATGAGGATGCTTTTTAATCTGCGATCCCGTCCATTTATAAAGATCTGATGCTGTTTTAATTGGAACTAAATATCTAAAAGGTATATAAGAGAATCCCCCTTCTGCTTCTTTTTGCCATGAATAATAAGTATCTAATTGTTTTCTAACAAAAGCATTGAATTTTTCTGATTTTTTACGGATACATTCTTCATCTAGAGATTCAAGATTAAAAAATTCAAGATCACTTTGAGGAAAATAAGTTCTTCCAAGCTCGATATCTTCAGGAATATCCCTTATGAAGTTTATATACTGCATAGCCCTCCCCAAATAACGTGCATTCTCATAAGAATCCTGCGATAAATCCATAATTTTAGCCATAAAAAGCCCCACAACTTCAGAAGAACCATAAAGATAAACAAGGAGATCTTTCATTGTGTCATAGGTTGATTTTGTAATATCCATCTCCATTGAAGCTAAAAATGAATCAACCCAACTTGTATCAAAATTTTTTCGTTTTATAAGGCTAACAAACGAATCTATTACTACGTCTCCTGTTCTAGAACCATTAATTCCCTGATAATATCTCTCTTTAAAAGAATAAAACCCTTCAGTATCTTGAGGAATAGAATCTACATAGTCATCAGCCTTTCTCAAAAAGCTGTAAAGTACAAAAACATCTTCTTTAACATTTTTAGGGAAAAATAGGGTGCTGTAAAAATAAGTTTTACTTCCACCTTTAAATATAGAGTAAATGGTTTGATCTATCATGTGTTCTCACTCTACAAAAATTTACCTGAAAGCTCACCTGCGACGATTTGAGATGAAATAAGTGTCATTGGAACTCCAATTCCAGGGTGTGTGTAATGGCCAGAATAATACAAATTTTTAACTTTCTTGCTTTTATGGGCAGGCCTCCATAATGCAGACTGCCTTAATGTATGAGATAATCCTAAAGCAGTTCCTTTATATGCATTATAACGGCTTTTAAAGTCATCTAGCGCGAATATACGCTTTACGACAGTATGATCTCTGATGTTTTCATCAATTTTAGATTCAAGATCATCCATTATTTTATTATAGAAATTCTCTCGGAGTTTAGAATTATCTTCAAGCCCCGGAGCAAGGGGTATTAATATAAATAGTGTATCTGAACCTTGTGGAGCTGCAGATGAATCTGTTCTTGATGGAACATTCACATAATAAGAAGGATTTTCAGGCCATGCTGCTTTTTTAGAATCAAATATCGTATCGAAACCATGTTCCCAGTCATCATCTAAAAAGAGATTGTGATGAACCAGTTTGTCAATTGTGTGATCAACACCTAAATATACAACCATTGCAGATGGTGCCATAACCCTTGAATCCCAGTATTTAGCATTATATGTCCTATTATCATTTGTAAGGAAATTTAGTTCAGAATGCGCGTAATCTGCATTTACAATAACTAAATCAACATCATAATCTGCTTTACTTGTTATAACTCTTTTAACGTTATGATCATGAATATCCAACATTTCAACTGGCTCATTAAATTGAAAGTTAACACCATATGATTGTGCCAGTTTATATATTGAATCTACAACTTTTCTCATTCCTCCTTGAGGGTAAAAAACTCCCATTGTAAGGTCTACATGGGACATAAGATGGTAAAATGAAGGAGTATTAGCAGGAGCACCCCCAAGAAATCCTATAGCATACTCAAGAATTTTTCTTGCTTCGTCACTTTCAAATTTCTTGTTTACATAGTGCTGCAAATTTTCCAAAATATTCATTTTATATCCTTTAAGTAGAAGTTTACCGTTAAAAAAGTCCAGTATGGAAGTATAATCTTTGTACAACATTTCATTTAATGAAAAATCGTATAATTCCTTTGAAGATTTCAGATATTCTTCTAATTTTTTCGCTCCATTTTCTTCAAGACTGTCAAAAAGAATATAATTTTTTTCAATGTCTGCTGCTACATCTACAGATTTTTTGTTTCCAAAAAATATCCTGTAAGACGGATCAAGTCTTTCTAACTTGAAAAAATCTTCTGGTTTCTTCCCAAACTCAGCAAAGAATTTTTCGTATACATCCGGCATTAGATACCATGATGGACCCATATCAAAATAAAAATCTTCATCATTATAAACACTAGCCCTTCCGCCAGGTTGTTCATTTTTTTCAAGGACTGTTACATTAAATCCATTTTTTGCAAGTAATGCTGCTAGAGACAATCCACCAAATCCAGCACCTACAATTATCGCTTTCATTTTTACCACATAATTACAATTAAGACATAATAATTTTTAGTAAATTTTTAATAATTTATGTTTATAATGCTTTATATTTTTTAGCCGTAAAAATTGTGAATATTTAAAATTGAAAATAATAAAAAATTGTTTAAATCATTTAAAAAAACAAATTAAGGTTTTATAAATCATTTAATTAGAATAATTTCCTATTTTTCCCTTACTACCATTTAAAATAAAAATTAAAAACACTGTCCCGATAATCCCTGGAATCCACAGTTTTAAATAAAAACATGAAGGTGTCCAGAAGCACAGAATTAAAAATAAACTTGAAATTAAGGCTTCTGGCTTATTAGGATCAAATAATTTACCTTTTAGTAACACAATGCTTACTACAGCAGCTAAAAAACCAGTTAATATCCAGCCAATAAAGTTCATTAATGGAATACCATAATAAACCCCTTGAATTTTATATATCCAAAAATTTAGAGCCACTGCTGCAGGATCAAGAACTAAATCCGCGAGTAGAACAAAAAATGCAGTAAATAAAGATATTTCAATATAATTTCTAGATTTTAATGCTGCCAGATAAATACTGCCTATAAATAAAGGTACATAAGCAAAAGGAACTGTATATGGAGTGTATCCAAAAACCTTGAACCCAATAAGATTAGTATATACAAATTCTGAATAAGGAAATCCCGTGATTATTGCAAATGTTTCAATAGAAACAGCATAAATACTCATAATTATTATGAAAAATAAACCTTTTTTGTATCCTAACCACTTTATAGAAGCAAAATAAGCAGGTAATGATAGTGCAATAATAAAAATTCCAGAAATAAATGCCATTTCAGATTTTATAGGCATATTAGTTACAAAAAAAGCTATTATTACAAGAATAATTCCAGTAATCCAAAAAAATAAAGAATAATCTTTCATATACTTTTTATCCATTCTACAATTATATTTTCAAAGCCAAATTTAATACTAAATGGAATTTTAAATGATATTTGGTAAAATATAAAATGTTACCCAAACTCATTTATAAAACTTATTCGCTCATGTACATGATCCTGTGCATGAGTTATACTTCCTGTTAAATTGTAGTTTTAATTGATTATAGGGGATTTATCTTAAAAAAATGCAATTTACTTAACCAGTAATCACGTGAAAATGAAGTGATATTATTTACACAACCTTCTGGGCATGAGCGAAAATTAATTAAAATTACATCATTTTATTTATATCATGGCTCAACTTCTGCAGTTTACCTGAAGATTTAGCCTCAACATAAACTCGAAGCAGCGGCTCAAACCTGGAAGGACGTACAAGAACAAAAGAATCTTCTTCCTGCATTTTAATTCCTTCAGTAGTATCAATTTCGCCATTTTCTTTTAAATTTTCTTCTAAATTCGTTAAAACTTTCTGTTTTTCATCATGTTCGCAGTTTACAGAAAAAACAGTTCTTGGATACTCTGGTATTTCGTTAACCAGGGTAGAAAATGTTTTGTTGTGCTTGCAAATTATTTCTAACATCTTAACCGCCGCAAAGATTGCATCAAAGCATTCCTGGAACTGTGGAAATACATACATTCCAGAATCATCTCCACCGAATACTGCCTTATTTTTTATTATTTCATCTAAAACACAGTTCATTGGTGCTTTTAGAAGTTTACCCCCCTGATCTGATACTATTTCATCCAGAGACATTGATGCTGTAACTGAAGATACAATCGTCCCCTCTGGATTTTCAATTAAAGCTTCCCGTGCAAGTATTGCAAGTACAGTTTGATCCCTTATCACATTTCCCTTTTCATCAATGAAAATCACCCTATCACCATCGTTATCCATTGCAATTCCCATATCTGCGCCTACGGCATTTACAAGGTTTGAAACCAGAGAGACACTTTCAGGAGTTGGTTCTGCAAATTTTTTAGTACTTACATTGGTGGGCTGGCATCCAAATAGTATGACATCACAGCCCAACCTGCTTAAAATCTCAGGCAAAAACTGTACAGCCGAACCATTTGCACAGTCTATAACCACTTTAGGTGCCCTACTGCTTATAACATTCTTTTCTGTATTTTCCAACACTGCATTTAAATATTTATCAACGTAATCATGCACATATGAAAGCTGGCCCACTTTATCCCATGATACCTTCTCAGCGTGCCTTTGGGTTAATGGTATTTCATGATTGCTGAAGACTTTAATATCTATTTCTTCAGGGTTCATATGTGATGCAGTTATAGTGACAAGAACGTCTGTATTATAGAGATCTGCACCATAGTGAACAGTAGGTATAGGTGCAATACCAAAATCAATTACATCGATCCCTGCTGCCAGTATACCTGCAGTTATGGACCGTTTGATCATCTGAGATGGATCGTTTATATCACGTCCAACTATGACCTTTTTTCCAGATCTAACAAAATTTCCAATTATATTACCCAAATTTGATGCAAACTCGTTGGTTATCTCAGAATTTACAACTCCCCTAATTTCGTTTATATACAATGACATTTTAATCTCCGAAAGAAATTTTATTCACATAATCTATTTAGATAATTTGAATGAGGGATTTATTTCATTAAATAAAGGACCCTCCAATTTTAAAAGAGTTTTTTGTTCTATTGCAAATTATCTAGTAAATTATTTGGCCTCCAGCACATAATCCGAATCAATTATGGAATTTGGTACAATTTTCATATTATTAGTTATAGACCGTGAAGAGCGTACGATACTGTTTCTTCCAATTTCAACAAGACTTCCAGTTACAACACCATTTTCTACAACGGTGTTTTTATCAATCAAACATTTTGTATCTATTATACATCCATTTAAGAAAGAATTATCTTCAATTATACTGTTTGGAAAAAGAACTGCCCCGTCGATGTTTACATCCTTTCCAATTGAGACATTATCCCCTATTACACTTCCCCTTGATATTTTACATCCTTCCTCAATTGTACAGTTGTTTCCAATTACTACAGGACCCTCTATTCTGGCTTTTTCATCTATAAAAACATTTTCTCCGACCCAAATATTTCCTATTTTTCCAATACTCTCTTCCATTTTTGTTTTATAGAAGTTTTGATCTGTTTTCTGGTCTAAAATATCATAGGTAGCTTCAAGATATGTTTCAGGCCTACCAATATCGTTCCAGTACCCATCGAATACGTACCCATATATTCCGGCATCCTGTTTTATTACTTCAGGGAAAATATCCTTTGAGAAATCAACTTCTTTCTCTTTATCATCAAAAAAGTCGAATATCTCAGGCTCAAAAATGTAAATTCCAGTATTTGCAACATTACTGAATGCCTCTTCTGGAGATGGTTTCTCCAGGTATTCAGTTATTTTATGGTCCCTATCCATTACTGCTATTCCAAAATGGGTGGGATCTTCAACTTCAGTTAGTACCATTGTTGCAATTGCCCCTTTTTCTTTATGATACCTTACAACATCTTTAAAGTCAACATCAGTGAGCACATCCCCACTTACAACCATAAATGTATCATCTATATATTTTTCTGCTTTTTTAACACTTCCTCCAGTTCCCAGGGGCCATTTTTCAACCGAATATCTTATATCTATACCAAACTCAGAACCGTCTTTAAAGTATTTTTTAATATTTGTTGACATATAATTCAAAGTCATTATAAGATCGTTAAATCCTGACTTTTTCAACTTATTAACAGTATATTCTATAATAGGCTTATTTACCAGAGGTATCATTGGTTTAGGCCTTACTAATGTTAGGGGTCGCAATCTTGTCCCTTTTCCACCAGCCATCATTATTGTTCTTATAATATCACCCATTATTATTATTCTAGTTAAACACTTAAATAATTATGGTATTTCAAAATAAAAGGAAAATATAGTTTATTGTACGATAATAGCTTTTATAATCTCGTTTTTTGTTAAGCAAGTTTGATCATTATAAATCTTCATATTTTATTGAATTAACAATATTAAGAGCATAATAATGCACATTTAGATAAAAAAAATATGTTAAATACTATTATTTACTTTTAAGATTAAAATAAGCATAATATTAAAATTAAAATGATTTATAACAGTTTTTAATAAGCAATAATTTCCGGATAAATTATAATTAAGAGTAATAACTTAACTGATTAATGGCCAATTAATTCATCCATCATGATCTTTTCTGCAGCAGCAATAGTCTGATTATATGTATATTCATCCATAAGTGCAGATAAGAACTTGCTTTTTGCATATTCATCATATTTGAAGGTCACTCCTTCATAAATTGTATCCATAAGAATAAGCCCTTCTGGAGGCATGGGTGTAATAGCAGCAGTAGTTGATGGATCAAAAAATGTTTGAAGTTTTTTTATACTCAATTCGCCATTTCCAACCAAAAAAAGGGCAGTTGCTATTTTTCGAACCATATTCCATAGGAAACTTTCTCCAATTACATCAATTATCAAAAGGTTATCATTTACATTTATTTCTACATTATCTACTTTCCTTACAGGATTTCTTTCACTTCTTTTTGAGAAATTAGAAAAATCATGGTTGCCTTGAAAAATTTGAGATGCCTCTTTAATTTTATCTAAGTTAAGATCATCATTATTTACAATGGTATACCTGTAATGCCGGTATTTTGCAAACCTTGGCTTAAATCCAAAACGTACCCCTGCTTTGGCTAAAATTCGTATGCTTTTAGGTAAAAAATCATTGATCTGGTTTATTATGACATCTTCTGGTGTTCTAAACGAAACTACGTTACCAAGCGCATGAACTCCCCTGTCAGTTCTGCCTGCTATTGCATATCCTGAATCCTTTAGATTATCTATTAAATTAGCATTCTTTAAAGCATCTATAAGTTCGCCTTCTACTGTTTTAAAATCAGGCTGTCTTTGAAATCCATGAAAGTCTGTTCCTATATAAGCTACTTTTAAAGCTACTTTTCTCATTGTTTCACCTAGATAACGTTCTATTTATAATGAATGACCAAATATTTTTGACGCTTATTTAATAATATAATTTCTTTATGTGTTTTAATTTAAAGATGTAAATTTAATTAATTACCTAATTTATAAGTTTAAAAAATTACTTCATTCACCATAATTCAAGTATAGAAATACAACAAAAAATTATTCTCAGTTATATCATATCCAAAATTGATCTTGTAATCAGACAGGATTTTGAAAAGAATAGATCATGATTTTGTCTTTATTTAAAAATTGTATTTAATTATAATTAATACAAACCTTATCCTATATACATATCCTATAAAATAGAAAATTACTTAATTTAAAAAGCAATTTAAGAACATTTGACATTTCATGCCCTTAAAATAAGTAAAGAAAATTAATTAAGGGTATTTACGAATTCCAACACGTGGTGGGAATGAAAAACAGATATTTGGATATTTTCTTTTTTCTTCTTGCCCTATTTTTTCGATTATTTCATCTTCAAGGTCTTTAGTCTTGGTTGTATCTACAGAAAACACATTATCTTTAAATGATGCTTTAATATCTTCTTCACCAAGCTTAATATCAAATTTAACTTCTTTTTTATCATCTATATTTTCTAAAATATCATTTAAAATATCCTCAGATAATTTAAGAAATTTACCCTCATCAGGAGTATATGTATTATTTTCCGTTTCGATCTTTTCAATTAAAAATGGAGCACAGCCTTCACTTCTTACACCTTTACGGTTAGTCCAGAACAAGCCCATTAATAATTTTCTTTTAGAATCCATATTTCCAGTTATTTCCACAGATTTCATATTAATCCCCCTTTAAGTTAATTTCATACTCCACATAATCCATCAATTATTAAAATATAATATCTCTGCTTATTATTTGTGATAATAAATTTATAAAATTTACTACAAATTTATAGTGAATAACTTAACTTTCTAAACTTATAGATTTTGGATATTCGAAAATCCACGATTTTCGATACGTCAAAACTGAAAGTTTTGACAGTAGTTAATTAAGTTTACATTGATAAATTAAGGAAAATTCAAAGGATTTTATGAACATTCGAGAGTTTAAAGCACATAAACAAATTTCTTATAGTTAGTCAAAAATATTTGGTCATTCACTATAAACGATATAAATCTGCATAATAAAAAAAATTAAATTAAATAACTAATATTACTTTAATGTCAATACTTACATGGATAAATACTAATTTATTTTTACCATTACATCTTATGTCCCCGTACAAAAAAATCTAAATACTTAATGAAACAAACAGAGTCATTGTAAAAAATATAGAGGTATGAACGAAATGGGACTATTTAAAAACCAAAGTACTCATAAAAATAAAAAAGATGAAAATAGATATAAAGACATCATAGAAGAAGTTAATCATTGCAAAGGTGATGATTTAGAGTCTCTACTTCAAAAAATAGAGTCTGAAATTGAAAAAAGCGATAAAAAAGATAAAAAGCTTTTATCTGCAAAAACTATGGTAACAAGTAGAATTGCAGTCAGAAATAGTTCAAAATAAATTGTAATTTTTGTAAACAAGGGTAAAATTAACTCCCTTGGCCTCTTAAGAGGCAAATTTTCAATAATAACTTCAATCATAATTTATATCCTGCTTATTTAGATATTAAGGCTATTTTAAAAATATATGTTAGATCATTATTATTATCTTCTAAAAACTTCAAAAAAATATTATAAACATAATTAAATTATATTTTATATTCAAACATTTAAAGAGGAGTAATATGTTAATAATTCCTGCCGTGGATATTAAAGATGGAAAATGTGTTCAATTAGTTCAAGGGAAGCCTGGAACTGAACAGGTAGTCATTGAAAACCCTGCCGAAGTTGCAAAGGAATGGGAAAAAAAAGGCGCCAGTATTTTACACATTATTAATTTAGATGGTGCCTTCGGAGATAAAGAAAAGAATATCGATGTAATAAAAGAGATTATAAATACAGTCTCAATTCCAGTTCAGCTTGGCGGCGGTATAAGAACAAAAGAAGATGCAGCAGAATTACTTAAAATGGGTGTGGATAAGGTCATTTTAGGTACTATGGCCATAGAAAATCCTGAAAACGTTGCAGAACTTTCTGGTGAATTTGGTAGTGAGAGAATAATAATTGCACTAGACAGTAAAGATTCCAAAGTTGTGGTAAAAGGCTGGACAGAAAAAACCGAAAAAAGTGCACCTGAATTTGCAAAAATATTTGAAAAACAGGGAGCTGGAGGTATTCTATTCACTAATGTGGACTATGAAGGCCTTCTTAATGGATTTGACACTGTACCATTAATCGAATTATTAGATGCTGTAAATATACCTATTATTTACTCAGGAGGAGTTACTTCAATAGAAGATATCAAAAAATTGAGCCTTACAGATGCATATGGTGTAGTAATAGGTTCTGCATTGTATAAAGGCAAAATTGACTTTGAAGAAGCTCTACTGGCATCAAAATCATGAAGTTGAAGGGCCATTGATATTTTATTTTTCATAGAAGATCGTGTTATTGAAAATTTTTCAACAGCCTCAAAAATTCCATGAAATGGAATTTTTGGGCATCAAAATTATAAATTTCAACAGCTCTCAAATGCACAGCATGCGAAAATCTTTGAATTACCAAAATAATTAACCATTTTTTTATTTGAATATATAGCGTAAAATATGCACAGATAATAACACAGACCATATCATGTATCAAATTAAAATATTGATCAATCTAAGCATGATATGTTCAAAAATTATCAATTAAATTAATAGTACTTTTATGTAAATGGATGCAATATATCATTAACCAAATAATGAATTTAAATAGTATTTCTATGAAGTAAATCCGCGCTTTATAATCTCATTTTCAACATTATAGACTGTTTTTCGTATTTTAAGCACCTGATCTGGATTTGTAGAAATACTGCTTATTCCAAACTTAATGAGTTTTTCAACAATTTCAGGGTCTCCCCCAGCATGTCCAGACACACTGCTTTCTATACCATACCCATTACATTTTGCAATTACCATTTCTACCATTTTCAAAACAGCAGGATGCATGATATTAAAAAGTTTAGCAACTCTAACGCTTCTCCTATCAACAGCCAGTGAGCACATAGCCAGATCACTCATACCTAAAGACATAAAATCAATTCCTTCCTTTAAAAACTCATCAAATGTAAAAACCACAGATGGCGTTTCAACAGAGACTCCCACATCAATATCTTTATGCGGCCTTAATTCAGCGTCTTTTAAAATTTTCTTTGACAAAATATACTCACCAATATCTCTCACAAATGGAATTTTAAGCCCTATATTATCATAACCATCATCTAAAAGATATTTAATTGCCTGAAATTCAGCCATTAACACATCAATCCTATTTAAATCTTTTTGTATGCCCCTAAGTCCTAAAAGAGGGTTTGTTTCATAAGGCTCTACATCTCCCCCTCTTAAACGTTTCAATTCATCAGTTGGTATGTCAAATGTTCTAAACCATACTGGTTTTGGATAGAATGCATCTGCAATTTTTCTCACTCCACTGACAATAACATTTACTAATTCCCCATCCTCCAAAAGTTTATAAGGGTGTTTTAGTGTCCGCACCATCATATTCTCAATCCTTATAGAACCGACACCATCTGAATAAAGTGCAGCACTTTCTGCAATCTCAGGGACATTTAAATTAACTTTAATTTTTGTTGCAGGATTGTAAATATCAAAAAGTTCTTCTTCACCTTCAATTTCCATAAAACCCCCATAAACGTTTCCAGTTTTACCATCAACAGTTACTATCATCCCATTTTCAAGAATTTCCGTTGCATTTCCAGTTCCAACTATACATGGAACCCTCATTTCCCTAAGTACAATTGCAACGTGACTGGTAATTCCCCCATAATCTGTTATAACTCCACCAGCCTTTTGGAGATGTTGGAGCATGTCTCTTGAAGCTTTTGAAACCACAACAATTTCACCTTCTTTGATCTGTAAAATATCACGGTCAGTTTCAATTTTTCGTACTTTCCCAACTCCAACATAGGAACTCGTACCTATTCCTTTCAATAGTTTCATATTAAAAGATGTATCTTTATTACACAAATATATTTACATTATATAAAGAATTAGGAACCAATATAGGAATCGTTATTTATTTAATGAGGATTTTGAAAAACCCCAAAAAACAAATTTTTTGGGTTCAGGAAAACAAGTTTTCCTTCAACCTGCAAACACGCTGTGTTCGGGGCATCAAAAGCAAAGCTTTCGAATGTTCCGAAAATTCAGAATGAATTTTTGAGAACCTCAAAAAATTTTGATATCCTCCAAATCTGTCAAAAATCAACGATTTTTTATGTTTGCGGAGCTTTGCTCCGCAACTGCAAAAATAGAAAATTTTTGCATGCCTACAAAAAACCTGTGGTTTTTTGTGGCTGAGGAAATTTCATTTACTCAAGTATAGAAAAATGCACTGCATTTTTCTCTAACTTCGATTTTTGGGAGTTAAAAATAAATAAAATTGAAACATGCTGTATAACTATCACTAAAAAATAGTATATTACATATTTAATTTTAAAGACTAAAATTACATGATGGAAATAAACCCAATTAACAAAAAATAAATAAATCAAAATCCTCTAATGTTGATTCATATCATAATCTATTTAAAGCAAAACAAGGTGAAGAAATGAAAACAGTGATGGCAACAGGAACGTTCGATATAATTCATCCAGGACATGGATATTATCTTGAAGAGGCAAAAAAACTAGGAGGGGATGATGCAAAGCTCGTAGTAGTTATTGCAAGGGATTCTACTGTAAGGGCAAGGAAAAGAGTGCCTGTTGTGGGTGAAAATCAAAGGTTAGAAGTTGTTAAAATGTTAAAACCTGTTGATGAAGCTTATTTAGGGCATACTAGCGATATGTTTAAAATTGTTGAAGAAATAAAGCCAGATATAATTGTTATAGGTCCTGATCAGGATTTTGATCTTCGAAAACTTAAAGAACAGCTCAAAGAAAGGAACATTGATGTAGATGTCGTAAAAGTTACAAGCTATAAAAAATCTCCACTCGACAGTTCATGTAAAATAATTAAAAAGATCAAAGAAATGGAATTTGACGAAAAAATTTTTAAAAACGGACCGTAAATCGATTAATATTAATTAAATAATTATTTTTAAGTTTAAATATGTTAAACAGTCAAATTAAACTTATTTTAAAAAAGTAAAACATATGCTTTGCCTAGAAAGGCAATTCAGCATATGTGCCATAATATGTTGCTGTTGCAGTATTCCAATTATTGATAACACCGAAAGTGTTCTTGGAACTGGTTCCATCTGCATTGTACCATTTACCGTTCACCCATACCTGAGCGATGACGTGTCCGTACCATGTACCACTTGTAAATTGAGCCTTAACATGCTCATATCGTGCAGGAATTCCTGCAGCCCTTTCAAGAGCTATTAACAAGTGTGCGGTATCCACACAATTTCCGGTTTTGGCATTCAATGTACCTACCGCCCCATATTTGGTGTTATAATAGAAGGAATAACCTATATTGTCCCTTACCCAGTTGAAAATTGCTACTGCCTTATCGTAGGTAGAAGATTTACCGCTTGTTATTGATTTTGCCAGTGCTTGAATCTGTGAATTAGTCACCTGACAATTCTTGGTTTCCTTGAGATACTGCTGTAACTCAGATGGTATTGGCACTGTTGAAACAATACTCCACGGACTTACCGAAACATAATTTGGTAAAGCCTTGTTTGTACTGTCATATGCAAGTATCTTTGAATACATGTAAATCAAGGAGGAATATCCAATTTCACCAAGAGTAGTTGATGCATGGTTTGGTAAAGCTCCATTTGCATCTATGAATGCTTTGACCCTATTTGCAAGATCCATATAATTGGCTTTAGTTATGTTTCCACTTTTAATGCTTTCACTTGGTGTTGCTGCTGCGCTTACTGTTTTAAGTGATATCTGTGCATTTGATCCATCATTTACCTCAATTGTACCTATAAGTAACAAACGTAAGAAATCTGTCATTTTAACCTGTACTGAACCAATTGTTACATAATTTGGCAGATCATGATTAGATTCTATATAAGATTTGACGCTTGTTGCCGCACTTTTGATCTGGTCTAATGTAAATACCTGTGTGGTTTGGATATCACTACCCGACGATGGTGAAACTTTAACACCAGGATCCATTGAAACATAGCTTGGTAAAGCCTTATTTGTGTTGTAGTAGTTCAATATTTTAGAGAACATGTACACTAGCTGTTCATACTGAACTTTTCCGAGGCCAGTTGTTGCATAGTTTGGTGCAAGACCGTTTGAATCTATGAAAGAATTGATTCTCTGTGCAATATCCATGTAACTTGTTTTGTTTATATTTCCTTTAGTAAAAGACCCTGTGGAATTTTGAGGGTTATTTACTGTTTTAAGTATTATTGGTGTTGTTATTTTACTGTTTATCTGTATTAACCCTTTAACCATTAGTTTCAAAAATGCAGGCATTGTAACCTGGGTGGTACCAATTGTTACATAATTCGGCAGTTTGTGATTAGTTTCAATATATGCTTTTACTTTCGCTGCAGCACTTTGAATATCACTTGTATTAAAGCTCGGAGGAGCTATGAAATCTTTACTGATTAATCCATATCTGTAAAGTGCATATCCAGATGCCCCATTACTTAATGCTGATTTAATGTCTGCATTCAATTCACCAGCACTTAAGGGTGTTGTATCATAGTCTGAAATATAAGACTGAAGTCCCACAATCACTGGCTTTCCACCTGCATTATTAACTATGTATTTTGTTGTCGTTCCAATCCAGGTAGTGTTTTGACCGTAATTTCCTTTATAGATCATTGGAACAAGGAAGTCAAGATATTTAGAAAGCTGTGTATAGTTCTGTCCATAAGTGTTTGCATTTGTTGCTCCTTCAGGCATTACTGTTGCTGAAACAGCTGCTTTAGGTTTTATCGATTTAACGGCGTTATAGACTTTTTGAACGAATGATGTTATTGTTTTGGTTCCACTTGTACCTGCGGTATTGCTTCCTACTCCAGAATACCTTACGTAATCCAGAAAGATACCATCTACGCTGTAATTGGTTACGATCTTTTTAATTGCATTCAACAAGGTTGTTTGCTGAGTAGTATTTGCTGGATTAATCCATTTGCCATTTGCATCCTGGAAACAGGTGATCCATGCATGAACTCTTATTCCAGAATTCTTGAATTTTGTTATAATACTCGATAACACGCTGGAATAAGTTGGTGCTGAGATTAAATTTGCTTTTACGAATATATCTGTAATATTTGCTTTTTTTAGTTCACTTACAGTAATGTTTCCTGCATCTTCGGCTCTAAGCCAGATGCCATGAACATTGGTGTAAGTGGTTCCTGCTGCAGCTAGTTGTGGAATAGTCGTATTGTTTGCTGAATTTGTTAGAGATGTATTTGCTGAATTTTGATTGTTAGTCTCTGCAGTTTGTACTGCGTTTTGTGTATTTGTTAATGCATTTATTGAATTTTGGCTGTTTGAACTTATATTCGATGTAGAATTTGTAGTATTTTGAGCCTGTAGAGTTTTTGTTGTACTGTTTCCTGTAGTTCCTGTTGATGAATTATTTTGAACCCTATTTTGGATCCCTGTTTGGTTATTTTTAACAGTTTCAACTGGGTTTTGATTAACTGTTGTGTTATTATTTAGAGCGGAATCTGCATTAGTTTCCGCTGATTGCTGATTATCTACTGTGGCATATGAACTACCAATGGTAGAGATAGCCATGATGCAGATAATTAACATTACAAGCAACGAGTGTCGCTTGATAATACCGCCTCCTATTGTTTCCAAATTGTAAATAAACCATTGAGGTTATTCATTTACAAAGGGAGATAGGGAAATATAATATTTAAAGCTTTGGATTTTAAATTGAAAAAAAGGCATTCAAAACACTCTTTTTAGAGTTTAAAACGTTTTAAGAGCTTATTTAAAATGAAGATCAGAAGAAATCATGATAGGTTTATACTTTTATAAATTAAAAGTTCATTAGTGTATATTTAAAGTTAAAAATAATTTTAAACAAATTCGTAAAATTCTATTACCATTTTTAAGGGATTATTAAGCTTTTTAATTACGCATATATAACTAAATTATGTAAACCGGCATTTTGAGCATGCAATGTTTTTTAAAAACAAATTTAATTAATCAGCACATTATGTGTATATCTAATTTACTATTACCAGAAATCATGTGTCTTAAACCATTATTACACAGGAAAAGGAATATTAATTTAATTAATACATAATTTTAGTGATAATACTAACCAAACAATGATATTACAATCCTATTAAAAGCAAAATTTACATTAATTGCCATATTTAGATATAATAATAAAATAAAAGTTTTTATTTACTTCATATTAACTTTAGCATAATTTTTACCAATTTTATATGAATATAATGACAATAAAACTAGTAAACATATTATAATATATTAAAAATCTGTTAATTAATTTACGCTCATGTTCAGGATCTGGCATGAGTTACTTATGTTAAATTGTAATTTTAATTGATTACAGGGGATTCATCTTAAAAAAATGCAATTTACTTAATCAGCAATCACATGAAAATGAAACGATATTATTTGCACAACATTCTGGCATGAGCGTTAATAAAAATAAGGTAACTAAATAAAAATAAAAAAAGCTCAAACACAAATGTTTGAGTTTTAATGTATTTAAGGTGGTTTTCAAATAGCCATGTACTTAAAATGATAGACTATTGTGATAACCTTGGAATCTTACTACTTTTCCTCTCATTCCACCGAAAGAGTTTCTGTTGCTTGATGCATCTGCAGTGTACCATCTACCATTGGCTTTTATTATAGCCCATACATGCCCATAGATCCTACCACTTGAGAATCTGACTTTCCCGTGACCATATTTTGCCTGTAAACCTGCAGATCTTGCTAAAGCGACCACGAGGTGTGATGTATCAGCACAGTTTCCTTTTCTGTATTTTAATGCACCAGCTGCACCAAGTTTAGTATTATAATAAAAGGAATATCTCAAGTTATTCCGTACCCAATTAAATATTCTAGCTCCTTTCTGGTACTGTGAACTGGTACCTCTTGTAAGTGAATAAGCTAGTGCTTTTATACTTGAGCTGTTTGCACTTGATCTATGATATCTGTGAGCTCTATGAGTTTTTTTGTATTTGTGAACTTTACCGTGGTATCTGTACCATTTACCATGGTATCTGTACCATTTGTGGGCATATCTTACCTTCTTTTTATGTCCATATGCGTACTTAGGTTTCTCCCCATATGCATACTTAGGAACTGATTTTGTTACTGTATTATTTTTTGCCTTCACTGAATTTTTACTGGATGAAGCCACTGTTTTATTTTTATTCACAAATTGTGTAATATTGTTTGTAGTGTTAACAGTCTTTTTAACCGTTTTATACTTTTTAACGACCTTTTTTTGTGTTTTGATCGGTTTTTTTAGAGTATTTATATATTTATCATGTAAATTTATATCTTTTTGCACAGTATGGTGATTACCAGTCTGTGTTGTAGCAGTCCCAATGTTTGCTGCACTTACGCCAGCAATACCAATCAGCGACATACTTGCCACTAATAAGACTGCAAATAACAGTTTCCTCGTAATTATACCGCCTCCAATTGCCAATCATCAAAAAAATCCATTTGACTTTTTCTCGAGGTTGCCACTAGTTTGACTTCATACCTTATAAACGTTTTGGTAAAAAAGTTTAAACAAAGCATTCTTAAAAGCCCAATTTTAATTTAAACCATTCTAAATGGTTTTCATAAAATCAATGAAAGATCATGCATTGAAGTTCAAGCTTGATCACATTCAAAATACACCCTAAGTGAAATTAGAAAGAAAATTAAACTAATGAAATATTAATGTCATGTAAATGGTAGATATGTACCAAATAGAATAAATTAATTATATTATTTAGAACACACCATTATGACCATTATCTTAAGCAATTAAATCATTATAAGACGAGAACATATTCATCAAATTGCCATTTAATTGCCACAATTTATTATCAGAATATTTTAGATTTTTTATATGTAATAACTAATTATATTAAAAACTTAATTATTTGCATAGATATTAAAATCAAAGTTTATAGAAATTTAACACTTTACTCAAATACAATTGGAAATATGACATAATTTAAGAAAAATTAATAAGATATGCCCAATACGGTTTTAAACCATTAATATAACATATTAATAATAAAAAAAGTATTATTTAGTATTAATATTTAGCAAATTTTAACCCATGTTAATTTTGTATTTAAAGATTTAGAGCATTAAAAATTTTTTTTATGTTCAAAAATACAACGTATTTTTTCAACATTTAAAAAAAACTTATCTAAAACAAAAAAGCCCAAAAACTTTCAAATCTATAATCTGAAAGTTTTTGAGTTGACTTAGAAAGGCAGCTCTGCATAGGTGCCCTCTATTGTCGATTTATTTTTGTCCCAGTTATTTATTTCACCAAGTGAATTTCTGATGCTTATCCCATCTGCATCATACCATTTACCATTTATATATAACTGTGCCCAAACGTGCCCATATATAGTACCACTTGAAAACTTACAATAACCGTGTACGTATCTTGCTGGAATTCCCGCTGATCTTGCCAGTGCTATCATAAGATGCGAAGTGTCGACACAATTTCCTGTTTTTGCATTTAATGTGCCCACTGCCCCGTATCTGGTATTGTAGTAAAAGGAATAGCCCAAGTTATCCCTTACCCAGTTAAAGATCTTTTCGCCCCTATCATGGGTTGAAGTTATACCTTTTGTAAGTAATGATGCAAGTGATTTAATTTTAGGGTCGTTTGATTGACAATTATTGGTTGGTTGCAGGTATTTCTGCATTTCGGATGGTAAATCGTTCCATATCCCTGGAGTCATTGTTACATATACAGGTAAATATTTTTTTGTCTTGTAAAAGTTCAATATCTTTGAATACATGTAAATGGCAGATTCATACTGTATCTTTCCCAAAGAACTTGTTGCATAATTTGGTGCAATACCATTTTTTTCAATAAAGGACTTAATATTCTGTGCAATCTTTAGATATCCTGCTTTATTTATTATCCCATCTATTGTATCTCCAGCAGGCTTTACTGGTGAACTAGTACTTTTCAGTGCTATAGGTGTCTTTGTTCCGCTTTTTAACTGTAAGAGACTTGCAGTCATTAATCTTAACATATCAGGCATTTTAACCTGAGTTGTACCAATTGTCACATAATTTGGAAGTACATGATTGGTTTCAACATATGCTTTGACCCTAGCTGCGGCATCTTGGATTTGGTCCATTGTGAACTTAATCTGAGTGCCGGTACTGTTTTGACTGGTATATAATTTACTATCTATTAGTCCATATCTAAACAATGCGTATCCAGATGCTCCATTATTTCCAGCTGATTTAATGTCGCTCTTTAATTCGCCTGCGGGTATTACTTTTACATTTTTATCTGAACGGTACGTCTGAAGACCTGCTATAACAGGTGTTCCGTTAGCCTGGCTAACTATATATTTCACAGTTGAGCCTATCCAGTCTGTACCGCTTTTTCCATTACTGTTAGTACCTGTTGAACTGTTGTATCCGTAGTTGCCTTTATAAAGCATTGGAACCATGAAATCAAGGTATTTTGCAAGTTGAGTATAGTTCTGCCCATAATAATATGCGTTCATTTTTCCTTCAGGCATTAACTCTGCCGAAACTGCTACTTTCGGTTTAATCGATTTTACAGTGTTATACACTTTTTGAACGAAAGATGTTACTGCTGCGGTTGAACCTGAACTTTTATAGGCATTACCTGGATATCTGATATAGTCAAGATTGATTCCGTCTATATTATAGTTTTTAACTATCTTTGAAATGGAAGAGATCAATGAATCTATTTTAGATGTATTATATCCATATTTTGTTTGATATTTATAAGTGTATTTGTACTTATAGTAATATTTCCACTTATATTTCCATTTACCATTGTATTTGTACCAAGATTTGTACCAAACCTTGTATTTAATTTTTTTATCAGGAACTTTTACCGTATAACTGTATTTTCCCTGAGGATCGATCCAATTACCATTTACATCCTTAAAGCATGTTATCCATGCATGAACTCGAAAATTTGTGCCTTTAAGCTTGTTTAAGAGAGCCGTTAACACGCTTTTATACGAAGGAGCAGATAATAGGTTTGATTTGATGAATATATCTGTAATTCCTGCTTTTTTAATTTCACTTATGTTTAATTTGTTCACATCTTCGGCTTTTAGCCATATCCCGCGAACATTTTTATATAATTCAGCTCCTGCGGCGTCAGTAGAATTTTGAAGGTGTGTTATATTACTGTTATTTGTTTTCATTCTGCTATCGCTTGAATTCGATGCATTTTTTGGTAAGCTTTGGTTTTGTACTGTTTTGGTAACAGATGCTGTTTTTTTTACAGATTCTGTTGTATTTTGAATAGTCAAATTATTTGAAGTATTATTTGTTATATTTTCTTGAATTAAACTGGTGTTTAGGTAATTATCTGTAATCTGCGAATATTCTGTGGCGGCATATATATTAGTTACATTAAACAGCGCTGCAACAAAAAGGAGCAACACTATAAGCAACAAAAGTCGCTTCATTTTATATTGCCTCCCAGTTTTTTCCAGATGTCAGATCAACACCGATTTGGAGTTATTGACAATTAAAAAGTTGTTGCTTTGAACATATAAAACTTTTGATTTAAAATTTCAAGCGGTATGCTCCTAGTACTTATTTTTAAATTTAAAGCGCTCTAAAAAGGAATCAAAATCATATTTTATATTCATAATAACTTGATTTTACAAGTAACAACTAAAAATTTGTGCAGAATTAAATTAAAAACAATTGAATTATTAAAATATTACTTTGATATGATTAATAATTATTTATTTAAAATAGATACTAAAATAGCAGGTCTAAATAAAAAATGAATACCCTTTAAATCCTAAAAAATGAATTTAAAGAGCTTTTAACTAATTTAGTACATTAACCTTTTTATTTTCTGAATTTCAGTAGTTTCAAGTCCAGGTAGGTACATAAGAGCATCCAAACCCATATCTAAACAGTACAAAACCAGATGCCCCTCCAGCATTTGCAGAATTTACATCCTGTTGTAATGCATTTAGATTCAACGATTTAAGATTAGAATCAGAACAGTATGTTGTCAAACCTGCATATACTGGTTTTCCTTTTGCATTGCTTACGATATATTTTATTTTATCAGTTATCCATGCATTATTTGCATTATAGTTCCCATGATAAGTCATTGGAACTAGAAAATCAACGTAATCTGCAAATCTTCCGTAGTCCTGACCATAATAATATGCATTTTTTGTTCCTTCAGGCATTACTGCTGCTGAAAGCTCTTTAGTTACCACACTTCTGACACTTTTAACGAATGATGTTACTGCATTTACTGCTGCATTTACCCCACCATGCTGTTGATATGCTGCATTACCATATTTGGCAACTCCAGAATACCTCACATAGTCCAGGTGAATTCCAGAAACAGCGTAATTATCATTGATATTTTTAATTGCAGCTATTAATTTCTTATTGTAAGAAGTATCATAGCCTGTTTTTGTCACATATTTGTAAACCGGCTTATATATCCAACCCTTTTTATACTTAGTTACATATTTCCAGGTATATTTCCATTTATAGTGCCATTTACCGCGGTATATATATCTTGATTTGTACCATACCTTCTTTTTAACTTTGTATTTATATTTAATACCCCAGTACTTCTTTGTTTTTACGTAAACCTTCACTTTCTTACTGTAATACCCTGAAGGATTTATAAAATGGCCATTATAATTAAAACAAACTATCCATGCATGGACTTTTATTCCATACCTCTTTAACTGACTTATAGCATTATTTAATTCACTGTAATGATATTTTCCACTAGTGTCCCTTGTACAAACAAATACATCTGTAATCCCCTTTTTTTTAAGAGCGGCTGCCGAATTTGAATTTAACTTTGCAGCTGATGACGAAAACATCCAGTAGCCCTTCATTGAACTTGTTGACTGTTTAGTCACTTTAGATACATTAGATGATGTAGCGTGGATGGAATTATTTAATGTTTTATTCAATGTTGCATTGGACGTGCCGTTCATTGTGGCAGAATCAACAGCACTAACAGCACCTAAACCCATCAATACAATGCCAAATATCAATACTACAAGCAACATGTGTTGCTTAATCTTACCCCCTCCTTATCCAAAGATAATTTAATCTATGGAAATTTTAAGCATGTATAATGTATTTAAATCATAAATATATAAATATTATGTTTTAAATTTATAAAAAAAAGGTTTATAGTGGCAATATAAATATATAAAACTCTATTAGGATTAATTATATAAATTTATAAGGTATAAATTTCAATAATAGCACCATATACATACTTCCAGCCATTTATTTATGCATTAGATCATTTATGTGCTTTAAAACAAAATCAGTCTTTAATCAGGGGCATATAAAAAAAAATATGAAAATCCATTTTTATTGAAGTAGTTTATTAGACTAGATAGTACCCTCCCTTATTTTAATCCTAATCCTTATATCTGATTACAGATATAGTAATTAGTTATGGAAATAGAGAATCTGAAAAAAGCCGTTGAAATTATACAAAACTCTGAAGAATTAGCTGCATTTATTCCAGAGGTACGAAGTAATATTGTAATGGCAAAAGAGAACGCAAAAGATGTAAATGACGTGGCAGGAATTCCCGGAAGAATAACAATAGTACATGGTAAACCTAAAGCTTTCGTGGAACCAGAATTCGGAGTATCTTCACACATGGCTAGATTAGTATTGAGCATGATGAAACATGATTCCTCAAAGAGAAGTGCCATGAATATTAAATATAGCCCCAAAATAATTGAAATAAGTGAAAAATTAGGGCTCAAAGTCTCATTTTATGATAGAAATGATGAACCGGAGGACGTGAGACAAGTAGAAGGTGGTACCATCCCATGGGGTGTTGAGACTGCCGTTAAAAGAATTGGAGATATTCCAGACATTATATATCACAAGGGCGCCTGGGGAAAAGAACCTTCAATTACTTTAATTGGCACCAGTGCAGTAGATGTTGCCAAAATGGCAGTGTGTATCGCGAGAATTTTCAATATTGAAGGAGGTTATAAAGTAATTTTTACTCCCCCTACCGAAAAATCAGATTCAAAAAGTTCAGATACATCATGCATATTCTGTGCAATGGCAAAAGGTGATCCAGAAGTTTCAAAACATGTGCTTTACAATGATGGAGAAGATATAGTAGCTTTAAATATAGCTCCTTATACAACAGGACATCTCCTGGTTATTCCAACAAAGCATTACACCGATTTGGATGAATTAAATCCAGAATCTCTTAAAAATTTATTTAACACTGTAAAAAAAGCAGAAGAACTTATAAAAGAGGTTATACATCCAGATGGAATAAATATAGGGATTAACCTTGGTGAAATAGCAGGACAACGCATACAACATATTCATGTCCACCTTGTACCCCGGTTTAAATTTGAGTCCAGTTTTATAGGGACAACAGCAAATACTAGGATTATTAAAGAAAATCTAGATGAAACTTATACTAGATACATGGAAAAAATTGAGAAATTAACCAATGTTTAAACAATGCAGTTGATGTAAATCTTTAATTGCATATATTCACTGAAATGAGTTTTTGATGAAGCATTTTAGAAAAAAGGTTTATGTGAACAAATAAAGTAAAGTAATTATACTATAAAATTCTGAAAGTATTAAGGTGAATCCCTTAATATTTGAAATCAAAGAATTGATCAACATTACGCTAAATTAAAATCTTAAAAAGGAATTTATGGCATGAAAATTAAGGTTGAGTGAAAATAATGAAGTATAAAATGTATGATGAAATTATAGAACAGCCGAGATCCCTGAAAGATACTTTAAGTGAAGAAAAATCACATATGAAAGAGATTGCAGAAAAGTTTGAAGAATTTGATAAAATATATCTTTTAGGATGCGGTAGTTCACTTTCAACATGCTATTCTGCAAAAAGCGCACTTGATTTCATATCAGATAAAAATATAGAAGTTTACACAGGATATGAATTCTTTTATAATAAGAAAATTGAAAATGAGAATGCTGGAGCTCTTTTAACTTCTCAATCAGGAGAAACTGCAGATACTGTCGCTGCTCTTAGGATGTCACAGCAAAAAGACATTTATACCGTAGCAATAACCAATGAAAGCCAGTGCACAATGATTAAAGAAGCTGATGACACTGTGATTACAAGAGGCGGGCGAGAGAGCGCAATACTTGGAACTAAAACTTACGTAACTCAACTAATGAGCCTGTATGAAATTCTATTCAGCATGAACAATTTCAAAGATGATGCCCAGAAAATAAAAAAAGAAGTTTTAGGAAATATCGAAAAACTTCCATCTGTAACTGAAGACCTGATTAAAAAAACTGAAGGTGAAGGCAAAGAAATCGCCGAAAAATTCAAAGATGACGATATATTCTACTGTATGGGAAGCGGGCCAAACTACGGACTCGCATACAAGCTTGCAATGACCATGTTCATGGAAGGAGCTTTAAAACATGCATGTCCCCTTTATTCTGGAGAATTCAGACATGGGTTAATTGAACGTGCTGAAAAAGATGTTCCAATCGTGTTTTTAAATGCGGATTACCCTGGAGATGACATGACCACGCGTTCCATTGAATTTTGTGAAAAACTGGGAACTAAATCACTCGTTTACAATATGAAAGATTATTCAGATATGAACCCTTTGATGTCGCCTTTTTCCCTTGTAATTCCACTTGAATGGTTTATTTATTATCTTGCAGACTTTAATAATGAAGATCCAGGGGCTACAAGGCACATTGGGAAGGTCAGATATTGACCTTTTTAATTAAAATTAGTTTTTTATATTTTTAAATTTCAGTTAATATTAAAAATAAAGTCATTTATTTATTAAATTCCCAGGCTACATGTTAAAAAGAAAAGAATTAATTAATAGGCACTTCATGCCTTACCTTTTTCTCTGCTTTAGGCATTGTAACTGTTAAAACGCCGTTTTCAAGTTTTGCAGCTGCTTCTTCTACAATAACTTTTTCTGGAAGTCTTACAACTCGTTTTATTTTACCGTGTCTTCTTCCTTTTGATTTTACTTGAGCCCCTTTTTCCAGGGGAGTCTCTTCATAACCTAAAACTTTAATTTTAAGTTTTTCTTCTGTTAAATCTATTTTTATATCTTCCTTCTTAAATCCCGGAAGATTTGTACGGACTATTATGTTATCATGAGTTTCAATTAAATCTGTTTCTGGAGCACTTGTATAACTGCTAATAGATCTTTCAATTTCATCGCTTACATCATTGATATAATCCATAGCATCATCTATTATCTTATCAATCGAAGTTCTCCTTTTAGGCCTTCCATTCATTATATTTCCTCCATTTAATTCAAACTATGACATACTCATCAAATATCTATTAAAAATGAATAAATGGTCATGAATTCATGATCTCTAAAATAAAGTAAAAATTTTAAAATGAAATTACAGGTGTATTTAGTCAACTTTTACCTGAAACCTCTTTTTTTCTTCCAGTTTAGGAAGTGTTACTGTTAAGACACCATTATCAAACTTAGCTGATGTTTCTTTGACCTTAACTGCTTCTGGCAGTATTAAAGATCTTCTTGCTTCACCATATCTCCTTTCTTTTTTGATGAAGTTTTTACCTTCCTCTTCTGTTTCTTCTTCGAATTTTGCAAAGATTTCTATGGAGTCATCTGTTAAATCAATGACTATATCTTCTTTTTTAACACCAGGAAGATCTGCTTTAACAATCAGACTACCGTCAGTTTCTATTAAGTCTGTTGTTAACTTACTTGGAGCAGATGCTGTGTATTCAGATAAAGCCTTCTCAAAGTCCCCTCCTCTTTCACGGAATGTGCCTATCATATCATCGAAAAACTTCTGTGCAGCTCCTCTTCCTCTTTCTGCTCGGGTTTCCCATTCTGATTTTGTTTCTGTTTCAGGTTCATCTTGAAGTTTTTCTACTTTTTCTACTTTGACTTCTTCTACTTTTTCAGGTTCAGTTGATTCTGTTTTTGCTACTGGAACTTCTTTTTCAGTTTTTTCCATTTCTAATTCTTTTTTAGTCTTTATTTCCTTTTTTTCCACCATTAAATTCCTCCAGCTCTTCAATTATTAAATCCACGCCAGAACCTTCTGATGCTGAAATCATTAGAGGTTCATTCAGTTTACTAATATATTCATCTAAATACTTATTATTTTCTACTAAATCCATTTTGTTAAAAACACTTATTATTGGAGTGTCAAAAACATGTTTTATTTCTTCATATAATCTCATCTGAGCATCGAGAGGATAACCCGATGTTTCAGATGCATCGAAAATATATAAAATGACATCAGCTAAGTGTTCCAGTGCAACCATAGCGCGGAGTTCAATATTGTTCATGTCCCGTATAGGCCTGTCAAGAAGTCCAGGTGTGTCTATTATCTGGTATTTTTTCCATCTTTTCTCAAAGTGCCCTATTTGAATCCCATGGGTTGTAAAAGGATAGTTTGCAACCTTCGGCTCAGCAGGAGTAATCTGGCGAAGCAGTGTGGATTTCCCAACATTCGGGAACCCTGCTATAACTAATGTAAATGCTTCAAAATCTATGGTGGGCATATTTCGAAGTTTCCCTTTCACAAAGTCTAAGAAGTCAAGTTCATCTTTTATCTGGCGCATCACAGATGCAATTCTACCGAATGCAGCCCGTCTAACATTTGCTGCATTTTCAGACTTTGACCTTCTTACTTTAAACACATATTCATTTTCAATCTTGGATATAATACCCACTGCCCAGTTTAAAGCCCCAAGAGACTTTTTAAGCTCATCTACACCTACCATAACATCAATGTAGTCCTGGTAAAACATGTGCATTTGTTCCACCTGCGGTGTTTTATCCAGTAAATTATTTAATGTATCTTTTGTAACTTGACAGGCAGTTTTTATTCTGGCCTCTTCTGTTTTTTTCGCCATTTGATAACGGGGGACCTTGGATGTCCTTACTTTATCTGCTGCTTTTTTGGCCCTTCTAAAGCTTTTATCTAAGATTTCATCAGGCGTTGGTACTGTTGGTATAAACATATAATCACATCAATTCCTTTAATTAACTTGTTAAGCAAAAAGTATGATAAAAATCAATATTTTAAGGGATTTAAAATCTTTTCTCAAGACTTCAGTATTTTCATAATATGATATTGAATTTCATAAAACAAGTATTTTTATAAATCACTTTTTTTCTAATTTAGATATATATTTGAGATATATAAAGTTGTAGCTTTAAACAAGTTTTTATTTATTTTCAAAAAGGGATTTATTAGAACTTACTGAATCGTGAATTCTTCCCAAATTTGAATTTTGATTATATATGAAATCAACCCAGTTTTATTAACTATTCAAATAAATTTATTAACTTTCAGGAACATAATAAGACTAAACACAGGAGGTATTTAATTGGCAAAAGGAGATGTTTACAAAGTTTTTAAGAAGGATCATGCCCATATTAAAAAATTGTTTAATGAAACCTTAAGAGATACCTCAAAATATCCTGAAGCTCGGAGAGAACTGGAAGCTAACATGCTTGGTGAAGAGCAGTTCCTTTATCCTGCAATGGACTTTATTGATGAAGACATGGTAAATGAAACCAAAAGAGAAAATGAAGAAGCATTCAGAACAATGGCAAGAATGAAAAATATGAATGAAGAAGACCGTGAATGGGTGGACAGCTTAAGACGGCTGAATGATCTTGTGGTTCATCACATGGAGATTGAGGAAAAGGAAAATGGACTTTTTGATAAGGCATCTGAGGTTTTAAGTGAAGAAGCAGAAGAAGATATACTCCATTTATACAACGAACTAAAGGCAGAAAATCTTCCACCTTAATTAAAAAAAATTACAGCTCTAACTTAGTTTAAACCGATTAAAAAGTACTTTTTGATAGATTTAAAAAAAAATTAACACATTATATATAGTGCACTAATAACTAGCAAATAAAAAGATCCTGATTACTTTTCAGATTATCCCAGAATTTACGAATGGAGTTATAACTATTCCTAGACAGATAAATTATATACAAATTTGTGATTAAATTCATTAAATCTTTTCCGTTCATTCATAGAAAAATTTCAGAATGGAATTAAAGATCATGATAGCTAATCTAAGCAATATATAACATCTGAATTAAATTCCACACCTTTTATTCATGGAAAATTTCTGAATGGAATTTATAGATTTTTACATCATTGTAGAGCCAGCAGTCTGCAGTAAGTCCTGCTTTTGTACAGGTATTATATAAGAACTCCTCTACATTCCATCCCCATTCTACAGCTACTTGTGGAAGTAACAACCCTTTGAATGGGCCTCTTTCTATAATAAGGCCGTCTTTACCTATTTCAATCTTATCCAGATATTCTTCAGGTTTCTCAACCTCAATAATCTCAGGTTTTGTAAGTACACTTACTTCAATTTCAAGGTCGTCTATTTCATCAAGGCTTACCGGTGGAAAACGAGGATCATTTACTGCAGCAGATATAGCAACATCAATTACAGCATTTACAAGCGGCTTAACGGGTTCTGAATAACCTATACATCCCCTGAGCATTCCATTCTTATTTAAGGTTACAAATGCGCCCATATCTTCTTTTAAATTATTAGGAACATCTTCAGGTACATCCATAATTTTTCTGCGGACTATATAATTTTTTATGGACTCCTTTGCGAGTTTTACCAGAAATTTTCCTTCTTCTTCAGATACCATTAAATTTACCCCCTAAAATAAAAAAATAAATAGAAAAAATAATTTACATTGCTCCCCCAACGGTCGCTTCGCTGACTCTTACATGAGGTCCCCCATCTCCAACTGGAGCAGTTTGACCTCCTTTTCCGCAGAATCCAATGCTTAGTTTGAAGTCGCTTCCAACGCCGTCCACTTTATTGAGGATTTCCAAAATGTTTCCAGATAAAGATACATCTCTGAGTGGGTCTTTTACTTCCCCATTTTCTATCATGAACGACTCAGCAGCATTGAACTGGAAAATACCTTTTCCAGTGTCTACCTGTCCTCCCCTAGAACCTTTAAGGTAAATTCCATTAGCCATATCTTCAATTAACTCTTCAAATTTCATATCGCCAGGTTTAAGGTATGTATTACTCATTCTAACAATTGGCTGATCCCCAACTCTAGATCTTGCATTTCCTGAAGACGGAATTCCAAGTTTTGCCGCAGACTCTCTGGAACTTAACAGAGATACAAGCATTCCATTTTTAACCAGTACATTTTCACTGGTTTTTACACCTTCTGCATCGTAGGGATAATAACCAAATGCATCCATGCTGGCATCATCTATTATTGTAACTAATTCTGATCCAATTTGAGTCCCCATTTTACCTTTGAGGATAGAATCATTCTGTAAAATAAGATCAGCTTCTGAAGCATGTCCTACAGCTTCATGTATAAATACACCCGTGAGTTCACAGTCCAGTATCACTGGAAATTTTCCAGAAGGTGGTTTGTTTGCATTTAAAAGTCTTACCGCTTTATCTGCAGCCTTTCTTCCAAATTTCTCTATGTCCTGTTTTTGAAGCACTTCAAATCCACGTGCTCCCCCAATACTTCCATGTCCAAACTGGATCATATCTTCTTCTGATGCAACAGCATTCAAGAACATGGCAACCCGTGATTCTTCATTTGTAATTGAAGTACCTTCAGTGTTTAAAAATAAGCTTTTTCCTTCTGCATCAACATAGCTTACTGTAGTACTTACTATTTTTTCGATAGTTGCAGCCTGGTTGACTTCATTCATGAGGTCCTTTTTGTCCTCGATTGATACATTAGAAGGTTTTATTTTTGCCTTTGATTTTACACTGTCAACTTTTGCCTCAACATCTGCAAGTTCCACGTCACTTTTTAATGATTTTACCAGTTTAAGGGCAGTTTCTACGACTTCATCCATCCTTGAAAGCTCGGTTGTAAATGCCGAACCCCATGCCCCATTTTTCAAAACCCTGATAACAGTTCCAAAATCAGACCCGGATCTTATCTCCTGAACTTTACCATCCTTCATAGTGATAGCTGTATTTTGACTATCACTGACTCTTATGTCAGCATAATCCACTTTATTTTCTATTTTATTGAGTATTCCCCCAAATAAATCGAGATCTAGTTGATTTGTCATTTATATCTCCCTTTAATTGTTATTTTTCTCTTTTTATTCAAAATAAATCTACTTAAAGTATTGATATCAATATAAATGTTATTTTAGCCATAAAATATGACAATTAAGAAGTATAATGTCCCCATCAATTAATAATCACTTGCAGCGATTTTTTTTAAAAGATAGAGCTATTTATATTATGTAATAAGGCCTTTATATTAATTATGTTTAAGCTGGTTGTTGAATTTAATAACCCTACCCACGAAATAAAATTCACATTTCATTATTTAAAATGAGTGATGTTTCTTGAGACCACTATTTGAGTTAAATATATCTTAGAAAAAATGCAATTATGATAAGGTAATATAATTGACAAGTTTTTGATCTAAAGCTCTTTATTTTAGGGGACGAAAAATTCAGTTATGTTAATTAAACTTTATTTACTTGCATGTGGAGGCGAAATGTACATTACAACGTTTCTAAAACCGAAGCTGACTAAAGTAAAATAAAAAATAGATGCAAAATCTATTGCTTTTATAAAAATCATTATAATAATATTAGACGTGGTGAAATGAAGACAATCAAAGAGATTAACCAAAAAATCGAAACTGGTGACGCTGTTGTCTTAACTGCTGCAGAGATGACAACCTTTGTTGAACAAAACGGTGCAAAATCAGCTGCAGAAGAAATAGATGTTGTTACAACAGGTACATTCGGTGCTATGTGTTCTTCAGGAGCATTTTTAAATTTCGGTCATTCTGATCCTCCTATTAAAATGAATAAAACATATTTAAATAATGTTGAAGCCTATTCAGGGCTTGCTGCTGTTGATGCATATATAGGGGCCACCCAATTAAATAGAAATCCGCAAATAGGGATGGATTATGGTGGTTCTCATTTAATTGAAGATTTAATCAGAGGCAAAGAAATAGATCTTGCCGTAGAAGCTTATGGCACTGACTGTTATCCTCGGAAGGAGATAGAAACCACCATTACCCTCGATAAATTAAACCAGGCAGTGATGGTAAATCCAAGAAACTGCTATCAAAATTATGCCGTTGCTACAAATTCAACTGAAGAAACCTTATACACTTACATGGGAACACTCCTACCTTATTTTGGGAATGCAAGCTATTCCAGCGCAGGGCAGCTGAGTCCTCTCCTTAATGATCCTTATTTTGAAACTATAGGCATGGGAACTCGAATATTCCTGTGTGGAGGAGAAGGATACATAATCAGTGAAGGAACACAGCACTCTACTGATGCTGAACGTCGAAATGGAGTTCCTATCAGCGGTTCTGGGACATTAATGCTCATGGGAGATATGAAAAAGATGAGCAGTGATTTCGTCAGGGGAGCGACCATGCAGAAATACGGCCCTACATTATATGTTGGTGCTGGAATTCCTATTCCTGTTTTAAACGAGGACATAGCTAGAAGAACAGCTATAAGCGATGAAGATATTGTCTGCCAAGTTGTAGACTATGGAGTTCCAAGGCGCAGCCGTCCAGTTATAAAAGAAACAAATTATAAAGAGCTTAAAACAGGTAAAATTGAAATTAACGGCGTGGAAGTTAACGCATCGCCATTATCATCCTATAAAAAAGCTGAAGAAATTGCAAATGAGCTTAAAGCATGGATAACTAAAGGCAACTTCTTCCTTACAGAACCTATTATAAAGTTACCATCTGAAGGGTACACTGTAAACCCACTTGAAATTACAAAGCCTGCCACTCTTGTAAAGAATTTAGAAAGTAAACCTGTAATAAGGGCATATCCAACAGAGGGGATAAGCGACGTTGCTAAGAAGCTCGTTGATAACAACATAAATCACTTACCAGTTGTAGATGAAAATGGCAAGCTCAGGGGGATCGTGACTTCATGGGACATAGCAAATGCTATTGCAAAAGGTAAAACCAAATTGATGGATGTCATGACAAGAAGAGTCATAATAGCACGTGAAGATGAACCTGTGGATTTAGTAGCAAGAAGAATAGACAAACATGAGATTTCAGGGCTCCCAATTGTTGATAAAGATAACAAAGTTAAGGGAATGATCACTGCAGAAGATATCTCAAGATTAATTGGAAAGGAAAAAAATAACGACGAGGTGTGCAAATGAAGGCCTGGCTAAAATTTTCACCGGACATAACCAATAACTCAATAATTTCAGACACAATAAAATCCTATGATATAGATTTCAATATTTTAAGGGCAAATATAACTCCTAAGGGAGGTAAACTGCTGGTTGAAATATCAGGAAATCAAGTTACAGAGAGTATTGAATACATGGAAAGCCAGGGAATTAGTGTAGATCCTATTAAAAAAGTGGTGAAAAAAGAGGAAGAAAAATGCGTGGACTGCGGTGCATGCGTTTCTTTATGCCCTGTAAAGGCCATATCTATCTCTGATGACTGGACAATATTAGTAGATGACCAGTTATGTATTGGATGTGCATTCTGCACCAGTTCCTGCCCAATGAAAGCTATAAAAGTCACTGAATAGGTATCCACAGCATTAATTAAATTTAATGCTTTTTAAGCATTAAATTTTTATTTAAACCAATAACTCTTTTTTTTAAATTATTTTTATATGTTAATGATTCAATTTTTATAAAAAAAGTTAATTTATTTTTAAATCTGATTTTCAATTTATCTAGTTTAATTATAACTTAAAAAAAGTAGAAGAATAAGTTAAATACTTATTCTTGAACTGGAGTTTCTTTTATTTCTGCTCTTATTACAGATCCAAGAACTCCACCAACTATTGCTAGAATTATATCTGCAACCACGTAAATTACCAGATAACTGAGTATGGATGTTATTAAAGATCCATAACCCTGGCTAGCGTATATAATTACCAGTATTATAAGGAATATAACTGCCCCTATTATACCCATAATTGTTCCATTAATTGTTCCATCTTTAATTGTTCCCCCAACCATGAACCCGACTGCTATTCCAGCCAGTAAAAAGTCAGCGGTTAATAAACCTGAACTAAGCATTGATAACACACTTAAAATAACAGCAATTATTGTACCAATAATTATAGGTCTCCATTGAATCATATTATTAGCCATATTTTTTCACTTCCTAATCTATATAATAGAAAATTAGTAAGACCTATTTAATAACTTTTTCCAAATTTACACCCAAATCTATACCAGATTAAACTTATTTAAGAAGTCTCAAGTAATTAAATTATTATCCGCTGTAACAAAATGATGTGAAATAATTAAATCAGTGATTGATTAATTATTTAAATTCATTTAATAAAAAAGGCAAAAATAAGCCTATACATGGCTTAAAATACAATCCAAACAATTTTAAATATGTATCCTACCTGAAAACACATCATAAAAATAGAGCTGAAATTTCATAGCAGAACAAAATTACAGCTTGATATTGATTATAAAAATTAAAAATTAAAAATAAAAAATAAAAAATTTCGATTATTATAAACCGAATGATTTTTGAAGGAGCTCAGCGTTTACATATCCTGCTCTGAAGAGTTCACCAGTTCTTAGATCGTTTATGACCACTTCAGCAGGAGCAAACATTCCTTTATCTATTTTGTAGAAGTCGTATTCAGCTTCTTTAAATACGTCGTAGAATGGTTTTCCATATCCTTCTGATGCGGATGATGGGAGGTTTTCAGCTAAAGCTTTTAAATCGTCACCTTCTTCTGACTGGATGTAGTAGTAAGTCCTACCACCGAATAAAACTGCATCGTTTGTTTTACCCATTGCTTTGAGTCCGTCTGGGTCAACAGGTGCTATTGGTGCGATTCCTGCAGCAAATTTAACTTTTGTAACATCGAAGTCTAAAGCTTCCATCATTTTGTAGGTACCGTTTTCTACAACTCTTCCTGCTATCTGGATTGAACCAACTATTGAAGATGTTGGAGCTACGAGTACTATAACGTTTTCTGGTGAAACACCACAGTCTTTTGCGATTGCATCAGTCACGTCAGCGCCAGGTAATTTGTCAGCTTCTAGGGTAAGGATTGCAATATCTGCATCATCTTCATAGCCGATTACTTCATAGGTGTGGGCTGGTTTTTTAGCTAATGCCCTTGCAGGTCCTGAACCGAGTGCAAAGAAGTCACCTACGCTTACAGACCATCCTGCTTTTTGTGCTCCAAGGGTTGATATTGCTGGGGAGTTAGTTTTAATCTTTACAGAAGGTAATGCGAACTTTTCTGAGAGGTCTCCTGGAATTGAGATTCCCACTTCTGCGAGTCCTCCTAGACATACTTTTGTGTAAAGTTCCCCTGCTTTAAGGCTTCCATCGACATTTACACCGGCGTCGATGACTGTGGAACCATTTTCAAGTTTTTCTACGCTTATGTTTAATTCATCTGCGTTTTTTATCATTAAGTCTACTGTCTTTTTTGCTTCAAGATTGACACTTACCATTATTTCACCTCTAATAATGTGATTATTATATAAATACAAAATTTGTTTATCAAATGGATTTTAAGCTATTGTCCTTTAATTAGTTTACTATTTGATTTTTTGGAAATTATTTAAGATCCAATTTAATTAAAAAAATAGCTCTGTAGAAAACCTATGAAAAAACTAGAAATTAGTTTTTGAATATTAAGGACATACAAATTTAACAGATATTTCCATAAATTAGATGATTCCTACAAAACTTAAAAAATAGGTATGTAACTCTAAAATCCATTGCATCATATATTGATTTCCAGTACTGTTTCAATGTTTTGAGTTTTAAACTATCGTGCAGTGTACCCTCCATCTATAGGATAGAATCCACCTGTAGAAAAACTGCTTTGGTCAGAAAGTAGAAAAGCCACAAAAGATGCTATTTCACTTCGTTCTGCCATGCGGCCCATCGGGTGCAGTGATGCAAACTGAGACAGTACCTCTTCTGGCATTTCGCGTATTCGGGGAGTGCTGACATACCCCGGCCCAACAGCATTGATACGTATACCTTTATCTGCAAATTCAAGGGCCGCTGAACGAGTTAATCCAATGATCCCGTGTTTTGCTGCCGTATAAGCAGCCTGGCCGGCAATTCCAACTACACCATTTGCAGAAGACATATTCACAATAGCACCGCCTCCACTGCTAGAAATAGCCAGGATCTCATATTTAAGGCAGTGAAAAATACCTGTCAGATCTGTTGATATTACATCATTCCAATCAGAAATCTCGTAATCAGGAACTGCGGTTCCCGCAGGCCCCGTAATACCTGCATTGTTTACTGCAAAGTGCAGTGCCTCAAAACGCTCCATGGTAGCATCAATTAAATTTTTAACAGAGTTATGATCCCTAACATCCGCCTTAACTGCATAAACATGTTTACCAGTAGGATCCAACCTATTTGCCACATCTACTAACTGTTTTTCATGGCGCGCTGCGATCACCACATTAGCACCGCGTTTAAAAAGTTCCTCTGCAATCATTTCACCCAGACCAGTTGATGCACCTGTTACAATTGCCACCTTACCACTGAAATCCATAAAATCACCTCAAATTGATTTATATCAATCAAAATCAAGTTATTTTTATTTTCCATGTTTATTTATCTATTTTGATTCTTAATTAATTTACTATTTGATTTTTTAGATTTTTGGAAAAATGTGCCGTTAATGACTACATACTCCTAAAGTTTGGTGCTTTAGAAAAAACTATTTATATAACATAATCTTATTATCAATAAAAATATATTGTAATTCGATAAATAGTTTACGATAATCAATATATAATAATTAAGTGAGGTGTTTCTATTATGGAGAGAGGATCAACAATTTTTTTAAGAGGGCTTATTTCTATTATGGGGCTTGCAGTACTTGTTTTATGCATATTAGGTATGTACTGGTTTGCAAATAGAGTGTTAGAAGGAGAATTAATATACTTACATTATGCTATCTTACTGGGTTTAATTATACCTGCAGTACCATTTTTCTTTGCTCTGTATCAGACTTTAAAACTTTTAAACTTCATTGATAATAATAAAGCTTTCTCTAATTTATCAGTAAATGCTTTAAAGAACATAAAATATAGTGCAGTTATAATCAGTATTTTGTATGTTATATGTATGCCCGTCGTATATTTAGTTGCAAAGGAAACCGATGCTCCAGGTTTTATACTAATTGGATTAGCCATTACCTTTGCTCCAGTTGTAATAGCAACTTTTGCAGCTATTCTTGAAAGGCTTCTAAAAGATGCTATTGATATAAAATCAGAAAACGATTTAACGGTCTGAGGTAGATAATGTGGGAATTATAATTAATATTGACGTGATGTTAGCAAAAAGGAAAATGAGCGTTACTGAACTTTCTGAAAGGGTTGGAATAACCATGGCCAATATTTCTATATTAAAAAATGGAAAAGCAAAGGCAATTCGATTTTCAACTTTAGAAAAGATTTGTGAGGCTTTAGAATGTCAACCTGGAGATATTTTAGAATATAAAAATGATGAAACTGTTTAAACTTTATAAGTTTTTAATTTTCATCTAAAAACATTGAATTTAACTTGTTTTCTTATAATCTCCAAATAAAAAATTGGCATAATGAACCAGCACATAAACAACGAATAAAACCGCCAGCAGTTCCTCAAAGTACCCAACATACTGAAGCAAAGGTATTTCAATGTTCATATTTGCCAGAAAACTATTTGCATACTGCATTGCAATGGCGCTGATTACCAATGGAAATGCAAATGCAGAATAACTCGGATAAAACTTTAATTTAAGCATTTTAGGCATGTACAAAAGCACTGCAAAAAACATGATTACTGCTGAAATAACCAGTACCCAGAAAAGATTCATGTTTATAACATTAAAAGAGCTTAGATATCCCGCTAAACAGATGCTTGAAGGCGCTGCAAAAATAGTCAATGTAGGAATGGCTGGTTCTGGAAAAGATTTGACTACAAACACCCGGTAAAGCATTACCGGCAATAAAATCAAATAAGATATAAAGCCAAACCAGAACAACACCATTCCAACGTCCTCAGCGTTAAATATCGGCGCCACTATACTCCCAACTGCAATTCCAACATAAACAACAAAATAACATGGAAATACTTTGTTTATATTAAAATTAAAGATAAATTTCCAGGTAAACAGAATTACAATAGCAAACTGCATTAAAATCCCTGCAATCCACATGGCATAAGCCGCAGCAGGGAAAAATGAATTAACATATGTTGATAAAACAATGATTCCCATTGGAAAAGTGGAAGCAACACCCGCAACAGCAGGATTATCTAAATCTCCCTTAAATGCCCTTGGATTAGAAGCTATTTTTATTAAAATTAACGCTAAAATCAGTGCCGATATAGCCCCAAATATAGTTTTAAGTGCAACTTCTTGAGAAGATACTAAATTCCCTGCTTCCGCTAGACCCAGCATTAAACCAGATATAGGTACAGAAATTTTGTTTAACAAGTCTTTCATAATCTAACCATTTAAAAAAATAAATAAATTAGCCGTTAATTCACTATAAACCAAACATCTGCATGCTTAAAGTTTTTTTAGCGTCATCAAAATTAACTTCGTAAATATGGGCACTTATGGAGTGGATTGTAATCTCCCCTACTTCTACACCAAGCTGATCAGCTGCATATTTGGTTAAATAAGTTAAACCAACCGCATTTGGGAACCAGGCGCCATAGATGTCGTGTGACCTCCATAGGCCAGTCGTATAAAGTTTTCCGTCCCTTATTTTGAGATCTACAAGGATCATGCACGGTACTTCATCGACTTTTGTATCAACAGTTGGGTCCCATGTTACAGAAATTGATCTCCTTGATTCAGTACAATTTTTGAGCCTATCAATAGCCACTTGAATCTGGTCAATACCTTCAAAGTGTGCTCTCAAACGGTTGCCGTAAGTATAAACAAATCCCTGCTTATCATCACTTATAAACTGCTCAGAATAAATTTTAAGTTTTTCCCCTCTCCAGAAATAGCCCGTAGGTATTCGTATGTCTTCAAACATGTCATTTTCATCATTGTTTTTAGACCGCTTTTTTCCAAGGGGATCTCTTATTGTAACAAGGGTGTTCAAAACTTCTTTAGTTAATGAGCCCCTTTCATCATTTATATCCTTACCTTCTTCCATGATCTTTTTTACAAGTGTTTCCCAGCCGTCTGCTATTTGGTTGACTTCAATTTGAAATGACATGTTATATTCTCCGTTAAATTAAGTCTTTATTAAACTGTTATAAATGTAATGTTTTTTGAATATTTAACCCACGTAGGTATTATAATTTATAAAATTAAGTAAATTCAATACCATAGGCAATATCAAAATCAAACCTTAGCAACTATCAAAGCCTCTCAAAATTCGAAGCTATAGAAAATTGTGAATTTTCAATAAGTTAAAAATTGTAAATTTTTTATAAATTTGGGGCAACATTCAAAAATCTCTCAAAAATTAAAAATTTTTGGCAACGTTTACCATTACTTTAAGTTTTGAAAGTGCTGCCTCTCTTGACCTCAGCCTCATTCCACAGTCAGGGTCTGCAATCATGTTTTCAGCACCTATCAAATCTATTCCATTTTTTATCAGGTTTTCCACTTCTTCCTTACTTTCAATTCTATCGGTTTTGTTATCCAGACACCCGAACCCTATTTTTTTCCCGCGGAGATTCACATTTTCAAGCGCGTTGATATTGGCCGGGATACCTGCAAATTCAAAGTCCGCGATGTCTACCGGAAATTTTAAAAGCTGGTCAAATATATCCACCACTTCGCCGCATACATGCATAGATACTGGCACGGACAAACCATCTGCTATGATCCCTACAGCTTTCTTTGCAACGTTAATATCCACAACTCCAGTAGAAATAAATGGTTCGTCTATCTGTACCACTGCAGCCCCTGCATTTTCAAGATGTTCTGCTTCTTTCTTTAAAGCATACGCTAAATCTATGACTGCATCTTCTTTTTTATCATAGTATCCTTCAATTCTTGATGAAAAAACAAGTGTAGAAGGGCCTGTTATTATCCCCTTAACTCCTTTAACGCTGCCTTCAAGGGTCTTCTTAGGTTTTTGGCCATATTCATTTGAGATTCCCTTTGCTATCTTTATGGCAAATTTAAGATCATCTGCACATACTGATTTAGGTGAAGGCATTATCTTTCCCACAATTTTAGGCGTGTTATCTTCAACAGTCATCCCATAAATAGAATTAGCGAAAATTTCCACCATTCCATCCCTTACCTGTCCATCAGATATTATATCAATATCTGCACTTATTTGATCCTTCACTGCAAGTTCTATAGCGGGTTTATATGCATCATAAGCCCCAAAAACATTAGAAATCTTATCTGAAAATGATGATGGGTTTTTTAGTAATGGTGGGTAACTCCCAACGACTGTAGTTAACATGATTGGCCTCAAATATATTAGAGTACTAATTTTTTACTTTAAACTTTTATATTTCACCTATGATCTTAAATATATAATCTTAGATATATAAAAAATGTGTTCTTAGGTTTACAACATGATTATATTAATTACTTTTTCTAAGTACTAGCTTTTAAATTGTTTTAACTTAACTAGAGAATAAAAAGAAGAAAATAAATTATTATATTGTACTCCAACTACAGCAGATGATAAGCTGTTATGGTTGCTTTAAAAACTCTAAAACTTTTTTATTCACCATTTCGGCCTGTACTGAAGCTAAATCATGGCCTGCATTATGAATAATTTCTGTTTTTATCTGAGGAGCCACAGTATTAAGATGTCGAACTGCTTTTTCAGCTGAATAAATCTTCTCATTTTCGCCTACTACATAAAGCATTGGTACTCCTATGCTTTTCCATTCATCATCATCGAAAACTGTTGGTTCCGGAGGACGTCTTGTTTTAAAAGATTTTGACGCCAGAAACATAGCATCCACTAATTCACTCATTGCTTCCTCATCTTTCTTCACTGCATCTTCCATAACCCAGTACATTAATCTTTTAGTAAAATAGCGGACAGGCAGCATGCTAAAAATAGCCCTTATACCAAAAGCAGAACTTACTGGCAATACGGTAGCAGCTGGTGCTAATAATGCAACTTTATTGAGTCTATCTGGGAATCTGAGTGCATATAGACCTGCCTGCCAGCCACCATACGACATTCCCATAAGATTAATATTATTACCTAACTCAAGGACATCAAATAACTCATCAAGCCAGTTTACAAAGTCATTTGAGTCCTTGATGGTTTTAGTATATATACTTCGCCCGTTTCCATAAATATCATCTATGGCATAGGTTCTATAATCTTCAGATAAACTTTCAATGTTTCGCAGCCACATAAGTGAATTACTACCCATTCCATGTAAAAGAACCAATGGAGGAACATCTGCTGGCCCACTAATGCGCACAAATGTTTTACCATAAGATGTATCTATCATTTTAACTTCAGAAGGAAGTGGCCAAAGCTTTGCAGTATCATCGTATAATTTCAGATACGCTTCTTTTGCATCTTGGGATTTAAAGGGATGATAATTTTCCATAAGTCAATCTCCATCTTAATTTTTTAGGGTTAACAATTTTATTCAACAACAGCATGTGCAAAGTATAAAAGTTCACAAACATCCCGGTTTTCATTTTTACCATGAAAATACGCTCTTTTATAGTCTTCACTGGTTACATTTTGAATTCCTGAAAATCCGAATTCAGTAAGAAAATCCTCAATTTTTTCCTCTTTAATTCCAAATTGGAGTGGCTCTTCTAGTTGTATGAGATGGTTTCTAATATTCATCCCTATTTCTAGTTTACAAGTTCCATCAACCACTGATTCAGGATAATAATCAAAAATAACCTGACTACCATTACCTGAATTTTTTACAATAAATAAAAGAGTTTCAGCTACAGCCTTAGGAGGAATGTACATTATAAGTCCTTCCATAATAAATAAAGTCTTTTTTAAAGGATCATAGCCATTATCAAATAATTTTTGACCTAGAGTATCCTTTTCAAAATCAACAGGCACATAAACAACATGATCAGGACGAGAACCAAAAATATCCCCAATCTTTTGAATTTTAAAACTCTGAGTGTTAGGATGATCAACTTCAAACACTTTTATATCCTTTAATTCCTCAATTCTATATGCTCTAGTATCATATCCTGCACCAATCACAACTAACTGCTCAATTCCCTCAACAATTGATTTTTTAGTAAAATCATCAAAAAATCTAACTCTAGCCATTATTGAGCTGCTAAGCCCTGGAAAGAGCTTTTCCATTTGTTCTACTTTTTCTTTGGCTTCTTTCGGATGTTTCATCCCAAATTTTATTATCTCAGGACTGATAAAATGTACAGCATAAGGATCATAACAGATTCTTTCACCTTCAGGCTTAGCTGATTCACCAAATCTTTGCATTGCAATTCCTTCAGCCATTTTACTTGGGTTTTCCCTATTAACTTCAACTTTATTTTCAGACATTTAAAAACCTCAAAAATTTTTTATTTTTGTGGTCCTCGAACACTTTGTGTTCGAGACATCGAAAAAATTTCATTTTTTCGAATGTTCAGGAAATGCATGCATTTCCTTCTACCTCTTTTTTAAAATTTAAGCGTCATTCTATTCAACCACTGCATAGGCGAATGATGATAAACTATTGACCTCTCTATTCTTGTTTTTCCCATGGAAATAGGCTTTTTTATAATCTTCGCTGGCCATATTCTTGATATTCTTGAATCCTCTTTGAACTAGAAATGATTGAATTTCTCCATCTTTGATACCAAAAAGAAAAGGCTCTCCAACTGCCATAACTCCATTTCGCCAGTTCTGTCCTGCTTCAAGTTTACATGTACCACCAACCACAGATAGTGGGATGTAATCAAAAATTATGGCACTGCCTTTGCCGGAATTATGTACTATGAAAGATAGTATCTCGTCCACGATTTCAGGAGAGAGATACATTAAAAGCCCTTCCATAATAAAAAGAGTTTTCAGAGACTTGTTATAGCCACTTTCCAGAAGCTGCCGGCCGAAATTATCCAATTCAAGGTCCATTGGAACATATGTTACATGATCAGGAAGTGAACCAAAAATCTCAGTGATCTTCTCGATTTTTATACTCTGGGTGGCAGGATAGTCTACCTCGAACACTTTAACATTATCCAACCCTTCAATCCGGTATGCTCGGGTATCATATCCAGCTCCAAGTATGACAAGCTGTTCAAGGCCTTCATTAATGGATGACTTTACAATATCATCAAAAAATCTAACTCTAGCCACAATTGAGTTACTGGCCCCTGGAACTAAGCTTTCATTTTGAGCTACGAACGCTTTATACTTCTCAGGATTATGAGCCGCAAAATCCAGCACCGCCTGGCTGACAAAGTGAACAGCATACTGATCATGACAAATGCGCTCATCTTCAGTTTTTCTCGATTCACTCATCCTTACCACAGCTATTGTCTCAGCCGTTTTACTGGGGTTTTTTCTATTTACCTCAATTTTATTTTCGGGCATTTTTTCACTCCATATTACAAGCTATTTTCAAAAAACAATGCTTAATAACAATTTTTGATAATCTGTTTATTTATTCAATGACACCATGTCACTGACATAATGTCATTTAATGACGTTGTGTCATTATATATTTAAAGTTTTTGATAAAAGAGTCCATCATTAATTCTGAACTAAAATTAAAAATAGCATAAAATTCAAATTAAAACTATATAAACTGACTATTAACTATTATTTGTATAAAATCAGCATGTTAACTAAAAAAAATAATCATTATAATAAAGTAAAATCAAAATTCACCCATCTAACATTAAATTATACAAAATATACAATCAATAAATACATAATCAAATAAATTATTTAGTTTTCCTTATATTCTTTCTGTTACTAATCATATTACCCATTAACTCTCCAACATCCTTTAAAAATTCTTTCTGACTGATATTCTGACTTTCAAGTAAATCTTTAAGGTCCGGAGGTAAATTATCAATACTATTTGCAATTAAAGTTTGCAGAACAGTCACTTCAACAGAATTGACATCAGGCCTAACTATCCCTTCTTTTTTACCTTGTTCTACTGCACTACTAAAAATATTCAACATCTCCCGGCGCAAAATAAGTATTTCATTTAAATATTCGCTGGTTGTGAATTTTGGTATTGGAAAATTAGGTATAATGCCTTTCTCTAAATTTCTTATATATATTTCTTCAAATTTCTTTTTATATTCAGAATAGAGTTTACCTTCAGAAGAAGGAAATAGTTTATATTCTGAAGGCTCAATGCCCGCTAAATCAAACCTTCCAGACAGCAAATAATTATATGCTTTAAGATAATCCGGATGTTCTTTAGCAAAGTTATAATAAGCATTTCTAAATCCTGCAAGTTTTGAAAAACTGCTTTTTCCTTTCTTCACTTCATCATTAATCATTTTATATAATATTCTGGTTCCACGAAGGACAATTGCAAAAAATAATTCTTCTTTATTCTCAAAATATAAATAAAGCGTAGATCTACCTAATTTCACTTCTTTAGCTATATCCTTTAAAGAAACGTTTTCATAACCTTTAGAAAAGAATAATTTCTCTGCTGCGTTTAATATATCATTTCTTCGCTGTTCCTTTTCTAATTCTTTCCTGGCTATGAGTGACATTATCTTTTCACCTGTAAAATGTATCAATATTAGTTTACATTTAATTTATAAAGTAATTTCCATCCCAGTATAAATGCTTTTTAACTTATCGCTTAAAATTGGTTTCATTATATTAAATCCACGTTCTCCAGTACAATGACCCGTGTAAATTTGTCCTGCAGCTTCCAATTTTAACCACTCTGCTATTTCTTCAACTTCTTCATTTTCTGCCACCTCAAATGTACGGGCTCCAGCCTGGAGATGGAACCCTCCAATCACATTGCCTATTTTTTTATCAGGGAAAGCTTCTTTAGCTGTATTTATGATATTTTTGATCCCGCTGTGCCCGCAGCCAGTTAAAACGATGATTTTATTGTCATTTTTTATTACCATAAATGATTCATGTTTAAAATTATCTTTTACTAACTTTCCGTTTACTTTTTCAAATAAAACAGAATTACTGGAAGGAACTGAGAATTTTTTATGAATATTAGGCACTATAAACACATTCTTGGCTATTTCTACAGTTTTATCAATAAAATATAATCTTTCTGTATATTTTTCTACTATTTTGCTGTCGATACCAATGTATTTTTCGCCTTCAGGACGTTTAGAATAATAAGAACCTAAAGCTTCCTTTTTAAGGTAAACTGGTGCTTTATCGTTAATCTGGAAAAATTTTAGAAGTCCTCCGGTATGATCGTCATGTCCATGAGAAATAATTACAGCGTCCACTTTCCCTAGATCAATGCCTAATCTTGATGCATTTTTTATTGCACTTTCCTGAGGACCACCCGTATCAAAAAGAATGTTATACCCATCTTTTTCAATAAATAGTGAGATTCCATGTTCTGCAATTAAATCAGAATTTTCTAGCTTGGTATTTTCAGTCAAAACAGTTATTTTCATCTCAAGTCTCCAATTTAAATAAGCTGTATCAAGTGTAATATTCTATACTTATTAAACCTCATAAAATTCAGCGTTTAGAGAAAATATTAACATTTTTCATTTCAGGGTTACTGCTTTAATATAATTAACTGTAACATAGTTAGGGTCCGTTTCATCACGAATAATTTCCTTGCTGACCACTTCAAATCCAGTCTTATCCAGCATATTCACTATCTTTTCTTGATTTAAAAAATGACCAGTAGTTGGGATCTTACGATAATTTACAAGTGCTTTAAACCTGAACTTTAAGTTTCCATAAAAGGATAGAAAAGAAATGTCAGGGTCTGCTATTATAAGTAAACCTCCAGGTTTTAAAATTCGGCGGCTCTCTTTAAGAGCTTTTTCGGGTTCAGTAAAGAGAAGAACCAAACCCATAAATACAGTATCAAATGTTCCTTCCTGGAATTTACAATCTTGACAGTCCATAACCTGAAATTCAAATCCTTTCAGGTTTTCTCTAGCAATTGACAGCATTTCCTCTGAAATATCAGTTGAAATAATACTTTCTGATTTATCTGCTAGTGTTTTTGTGAAATAACCTGTGCCACAGCCAAGTTCAATTAAATTTCCTAAATTATCTTCTTTATTTAACTTTTCCTGTATTTTTGGCCTTATTTTTTCTCCCATAATATTATCTATAGATGAATCGTATCTATTTGATAATTCTGCCCAAAATTTAATGAATTCTTCCGCCAAAGAAACCCCTCTTATTACAAAGCATGCTCCAGATAAAAAAAGAATATAAATTGTATTTAACCAAAATTAATGAACTTTTTAGGCTCAAAATTGGTTGCCATTGTCCAGAAATAGGCTTCACCTTTAGCAATACGGAAAATTATAAGGCCAGGACTGTCAAATGTCATACCAAACTCCTTAAGGAATGGCCTATCTTCCAAAACCTTTTTCTTAAGATCTGGGTCATCAACAAATTCTATTTCACCAGCTACCCTCATCATTTTTCCTGTCGCCTCGTCTGGCTGCCAGAAACATGCCTCCACTTTAGGATTTGCTTGAAGCTGTCCATACATATCTTTCATGCCCCCGATCTGGAAGTAAAATCCACTTTCATCAGCAAACCAGAAACCAAGAGCCCTAACTCTCGGTTGATCGCCTTCAGTTGTTGCAAGGTAGCAAACAGGTGTTTCATTTGCAAAATTTATACAGTCTTTAAAATCCATAATATCATTTCCCCCATTCAATTAATTCAAATAGATTTAATTATATTTATTTTTTAATAAAATATATAAAATATGTTATCTTTACAGGAGAATCATAAAATTACGGAGCAAATAAAATGGAAGAACAGAAGCCAAGACCATATAGATTTACAGAAGCAGTAAGTGACGAATTGAACGATGCATTTCAAAATTTAGCCGTCCAAATAATGAAAGATGGAGCATTATCTTCAAAGGAAAAATCAATAATAGCACTGGCATGTGCAGTAGCTCTAAAATGCGAACACTGTGTAAAAGCCCATAAAAAAAGCGCTTTAGCCGCGGGTGCAAGCATGGAGGAGATTCTCGAAGCTGCCGCAGTTGCAGGTCAGGTCAGGCTTGGATCAGGTTTAACCTTTGCATCATTCCTTCTTGATGAAGATTAAATTAAATAACTCTTTATTTTTTTAACCCAATGATACTCTCACAGTAATCATCACCTGCACACATTCTTTTAGTAAACATTTGAGTATATCTTGGATTAAGAGACTCAACAGCACTGGTACAGTAGGCCTGGCAAAGATCAGGCATGCTGATAACAGGGATATACATCTCTGCATGAACATTAAAGTTAGGACAACTAGTACAATGATCTATAACAAGTTCACTGGCTTCATCTTGAGTTTCATGTTCTGATTTTCCCATAGTTATCATTCCAACAATTTTCAACGCATTATTGACATCTATTGCATTTTCAGAAGGTAATTTCAAAATATCTGCAATTTTTTTTACTTCTTTACCACATTCAGCCCATACTATCTCTTCTACGTTCCTAACAGCTTTTTCATCCATAATTTGCCTAAATGATGCGCCATAACCTAAAAAAAAGCTTTGAAATGTCTTTATGGCGATTTTCCACTTTAATTCAGCAGGTATATCATCTAATTTCATAATATAACCTCCAAAAACCGACGGTTTTTGGGGTTTCGGAAATCTCTGATTTCCTTCAACCTCCAAAAATTGCAGATTTTTGGGGCCGTCGAACATTTGTGTTCGGGCATCGGAAATCGCAGATTTCCGAATGTTCAGAAAATACTAAAGTATTTTCTTCAACCTGTCATCAGTGATAATATTTTTGTTGATGATATATCATATTGTTTTTGTTGATGTTACTTACTTTTACAAAAATAAAAAAGATTTTTAAAATTAAAACAAAAACATCCGAAAACCCCATAAAATAAAAAGCTAATGCTTAAAAAGCATTATTATATTCAATTAATTATTTTTATCAACATTAGAATTAAAATATTTTAAAAATAGAAATGCAATTAAATAAAAATTTAATGTCCGACATTATTTAATATTTAACTTTTTTACATTGTCTATTTCTTCTTGACCAACAGGTATTTCAACTACAGCAGTTCCATGGCAAGGTTTTGTATAAGGAAACAGCACAGTACCTTTTTTTTCATTGATACCTACAGATATTGGAGGTATTCCAATAATTCTAGCGCCTAAAACCTTATCTCCAGGATTAACGTAGATTATTTCAAGAGCATTTTCTTTAATAACTTCAATAGCTTCTTTAAAACCTGTTCTGGCTATTAATACTTTATAATCTTCAGATTCTTGCAAATATGTTTCAAGACAGAACATAAAATCCCCCTAAGATTGATTAATTCCTATTAAATTTAAATTCAAAGAGCATTGGATTCTTCAAGCTTTTTGATGGTTTTATCAAATTTCACTCTGAGTGGAGTCGGATTGTGGTAAGCCCTTGCAGATACAATTTCTGCATCTGTACTTTCTGAAACAGTATCTATAAATTCAGCAAGCTTATCTGCATCTTTTTCAAAAACTATAGCTATAGATTTTGTATCAAGTATACTATAAAAAGTTACAAAATATGAAACAGCTGCATCTTTGTGGATAAACCCAACAAGGAGATCAAAAGCACCTTTGTCCAGTTTTTCAATACATGAATCAATATCTACTTTATTTTGAATATATAACTCCTCAGGATCTCCCACTTCCAGCAGTTTCATTGCAGAAGGAGTACTTGCTGTTGTAACTTCATATCCCATTTTTTTAAGTTTATATGTAACATAAACAGCCATGGGAGTCTGAGAAGGTGATTCAGGACATCCTAATAATATCAAGGCTTTTTTCATTTCTTTTCCTCCTATCATATTCCAATTTTAACGGGTGGTTCTTTTCACCATCACCACATGGCCCAAAACCAGTGCACCCATAAGCATGAATGTTAAAAGTGCCATTCCATTTATATCCCTGTTAGAGAAAAACAGCCCCATTATTGCCTGGGTTGAAAATGCAGTAAGTGCACCTATAAGCAAAGCTTCTCTACCAAGATAATTCCGGTTACCGTTTTCCCTCTTCTCACGGTATGCTGACAGCATTTTAAACCCTACAAAAATCACGCCTGCACAGTATATTAAAAGGCAGATCAATGTAATGTACCCGAAGTCAAATGTCCATCCAAATATTCCTGGCAAGAAATAATCTATTACATCCTTTTTACTTACTAAAACCCCATAAAATACTGGGAACGGCAAAGTAAGCATCGTGATCAAGGTTAAAGGTAAACTCACATAACCGCTGCCAAATCCAGTATCAGCTGAAGCCCAGTAACTTGAACCCTGAACGTGGCCTAAAAGCGCTGAATTCTTTAAAACCATTGTAATACTTGGGAGAGCATTCTCTTCAAGCCTGCTGAACCTTAAAAGAGGGCTTAATACAGACATATTTAATGCATCAGCTAATAACTGGAGAGCTCCAAAACTTACAACTACTACTCCCACCACTGCAATTACCCTTTTAACTGTAAGGAAAGATTTTTGGCGGAATGATTTTGAAATAATAAATAAACCTATCAAAAGTCCTAAAATCCACAGAACTAAAAAAACCCTATGTACTACACTTCCAGCAATTGCAATTACGCCTATAACCATAAATATAAATATTCTTAGATTAGCCACTCTTATACCTACTTCTTTCATCATTGGTAAAGCAGCAAGTAAAGTTACAACGGCAAATAATGCTATTGGACCATAGGGAATACTGAATTCATGAGCATATGACACAAATAAAAGCCCAGCATCAACACCAAACAGCAAGGCAAGTCCTACTGCCAAAATAAGCGTTGCAAAAAGCACGAGACTCAATGATATTGGAACTATATTAAGCAGTAATATGATCCCTATCTGTATTATAAGTCCTACTTCTACTATGAATTGTAAATGATTTTGAGCGATTAAAACCAATTCTATTCCTCCAGCCCCCTGAGGGACTTACTATTCTATTATTTTGAGTATGTATAAGTTAATTTGATGAAATTATTTCCATATTATTAGAAAAATTTAACTCTTAAACCTTCTTAATCTCAAATTTTACTTTTATATATACTGACTCATCTATACATAAACTCATTTAAAAGTTTTTTGGAGAGTCCACCTATTAATTTATTAAAAATAAACTATAATTTGTTCATATTACTATAACTTATTAATGGTATTAACCATTTGATCTTTATGATATCTTAATTTTATATTCCAAAGATAGAATTTTAGATCAATATAATTCTAATTTATTGCTTTTATAATAAATCATAGTTTTTATCTTCTTTTTACAGTCAAAACATGGCCCAAAACCATAGCCCCTAAGAATATGAAAGTTACAAGTGCTAACCCATTTATAGACCTATTCTGTACAAATAATCCAATTATAGCTTGAGCTGAAAATGCAGCCAGAGCTCCTATAAGCAGAGCTTCCCTTCCAAGATAATTCCTGTTACCATTCTCCCTCTTCTCACGGTATTCAGCAAGTATCTTAAATCCAACGAAAATAACACCAGTACACAGAATTAAAAGAAATATCAATCCCAAATACCCAAAATCAAATGTAAAACCAAATATTCCAGGTAAGAAATAATCCACTATATCCCTTTTATTTGATAAAACTCCATAAAATATTGGAAGTGGCAGAGTGAGTGCTGTAATCAATTGATAAGGTAAACTTATGTAACCACTGGCAAATCCAGTATCCAATGTTCCCCAGTAACTTGAACCCTGAATATGGCCCAACATTACTGAATTTTTCAAAACCATTGTGAGACTTGGGAGTGCATTCTCTTCAAGCCTAGTTACTCTTAAAAGCGGGCTTAAAACTGACATATTTAATGCATCAGCTAATAACTGGAGAGCTCCAAAACTTACAACCATCACCCCCACCACTGCAACTATCCTTTTAACTGTAAGGAATGATTTCCTACGGAATGATTTTGAAATAATAAATAAACCAATCAATAGTCCTAAAATCCATAGAACTAAGAAATCCCTGTGTACTATACCTCCAGCAACTGTAATTAAGCCTATAATCATGAATATGAATACTCTTAAGTTAGCTACTCTTATACCTACATCCTTCATCATTGGCAAAGCAGCAAGTAACGTTACAATAGTAAATAAAACAATTGGACCAAAAAAGTGAGTAAATTCGTGAGGGTTACCTAAAAATAAAAGTGAAAAAGCATCAAAACCAAATATTAACATAATTCCCACTGATAAAATAAGCATTGCAAAAAGCACAAGACTCAAAGAGATAGGAACTATATTAAGCAGCAGCATTACTCCAACCAGCATCATAAGCGCTACTTCTATTATGAATTGTAAATGATTTTGAGCAATTAAAACCAATTCTATCCCCAAATCCTATAAAATTTATTATTTTAACAATATAACAGATTAATTAATAAAAAATCAGTTATAACCTGTGAATAACTTAAATGTGCATCTTAAGTTATCCAATATTAAACTTTATTATTATTAAATTAATTAGAGTAAATTTACTTAAAAAGTTTGCGGAATTCAACCTATTAATTTATAAAAAACAACCATATGCTGTCCCATACCGTTATAATTTTTAACAGCGTTTGTACCCAAAATATTTATAGTTTCCTGGCTCTTGTCTTCCAAAAATCCTAGTTTTTTATAAAAAGATATAGAATTCCAGTTTACAGGCTTTGTAATTAGATAAATCTTTTTACATTTTTTTAAAGCTGCTTCTTCAGTGAACTTTTCTACCAGTTTCCTTCCAATATGTCTGCCCCTCATTTTCGGGTCAACACATAAAAGATGGATGTATGCGTCTTCAGGATTTTCCTGAGATAGGAATCCTAAAAGAAATCCACCTAGTTCTCCTGAGGGTAACTCGGCCACAAAAGATGTGCTTCTAAAAAATTTAGTAAATATATGGTAAATAGAGTTCCTTTCAGTTTCCATCGGACTGCAGTTTTCTGCCAGATCAGCTATTTCAACAAAATCTTCTTCTAATGCGCTTCTTATTTTAAGATCTTCCATATTTTAAGCTCCATCACATTTTAAAATAAGTACTAGACATTCATGACATGAATGCATCGTAAATATTAATTATGAAATATTAAATCTTTTAATAGATTAAAATCCATAGATTTCTTAAATTAATTAACATACAATGAAATCATAAATATGCCCTGAAATGAACACAGGCAACATTAGGTTTAAATATCATGATGTCAAATTGTTAATATACCTCGATGTTATATTTTATAATATCAAGTTTAAATAAGGGCTGGTAGCTCAGGTGGTAGAGTGTCGCCTTGGCATGGCGGAGGCCCCGGGTTCAAATCCCGGCCAGTCCATTTTTATAATTTAAAAATACAAATTCTGATCAAAGCTGTTTTTATGCCTATTATCCATTAAACAGACTACATTACTTTTTTATACTTAAAAATTTAAAAACTGCACAAAAATAGAAAATAAGAAATTTTAAAAATTAATTAATTATTTTAACCATTTGCAGACCTGTAAATATGATCTACAACCAGATTAAATAGATCCTCTGTTTTTATTTCTTTTACGTTCCGGCCATCCGATAACAATTCAAATGCAATATCTATAATTTCGTCTACATTTGTAGATCTCTTCATAAAGCCGTTATCTACATAATATTTATCCACAGATAATAATTTTCCAGGATAACATGAAATAACCGGAGTGCCTAAAAGTACAGCTTCCCTGTTCATCGTTCCCCCAGCGCCGATTACAAGATCGCATTTTTTCATGAGGCTGAAGGTATCTACAGGAGGTTCTATTAAAGTGACATCAGGATCGTTTTCAAATATCTGCTGCTGTTCTTTAAATCGTGGGATCACCAGTATATTCGCATGGTCTTTTAATGCATCCACAATTGGTGATAAAACAGATGTTTTACAATCTGCATCCAAATAAGATGCAAGAGCAGGTTCAGTTCTCATTAAAATTGTTTTTTCTTTCTTTAAATTTAATTCCAGATCATCGAAGATGTTTTCATTATATTTAAAGTCTTTAAAATGAGTAAGCTCAGAGGTACCAGTATACCTGATTAAACTGTTTGGATCAGCGCCTGTTTTAAGAACATTCCACACATCAATCGCTTTAGGAATTATTATTTTATCACAAAGGGATAATGTAAGCTTATTTGCAGCGATAGCATGTTCATTATCTAAAACAAAAACACTTGGTATTCCCAAACCAAATGCAACTCTTGGAAGCTCAATTGAGTGTTTTGATACTGCCACATCGGGTTTTTCTTTTGCAATTAGTTTTGAAAGTTCATAAGCTCTTTTTGTACTTTCCTCAAGTTTTTGTGATAATGTAACTCCATGTTTTCCAACCGATGTGTACTCTATTTCAAAAAGGTCAAGGAGTTTATGTATATCTCCAAATTTACGAGTTGTTATAAACACCTCTTCCCCTTCATTTTTCAAATAATCAATTATGCTCTTAAAAAATCTCACATGCGGCGCATTTACTAAATCAATCCAAACTTTCAATACATCACCCGACCCAATTAGGCTTCATCCATAAATTTCTGGATGCTTTGTATAATCTCATCCAGCCCTTCACCAGTCTTGAGACTGCTTTTTATGACTATTGCATCAGGATTAAGCTCTAAAACATCATTAGCCATTTTGTTTTCGTCAGCACCGACTGCTTCTGCAATATCTACTTTATTAATAACCACAATATCCGCATCCTTAAAGATCAGAGGATGTTTTTCGGCTGTATCGTCCCCTTCGCTTACACTTATTACAACCATCCTTATATGGGAACCGAGGTCAAAATCAACGGGACAGATGAGATTTCCAACATTTTCTATGAAAAGTAATTCCATATCATCAAGTGGAAGGTCATGAAGAGCATGTTCTACAAGATGGGCGTCCAAATGGCATTCTTTTCCAGTGTTAAGTCCTACAACAGGTACATCGTGCTTTTCAATTCTTCCAGCGTCAAACCTGCTTATTACGTCACCTGCTATGACACCTATTTTGTAGTCCATTTTTTCTATGAGCGCTTCTATAAGTGATGTCTTTCCAGAACCTATTGCCCCTAAAAAGTCAACTGCAAATACGCCTGCTTTATCGAATATTTTCTGATTTCTTTTGGCAAGTTTCTTATTTGCAACCATGATATCGTGTTGTATTTCCACTTCAGCTATTTTATGCATCTTCATCCTCCTTCTCTATTTTAATAGTTTTAACGTTACATTCTCTTCCTTTAATTATTTCAACATTTCGTTCTTCACATTCAGGACAGGTAACAATTGGTACATAATGATCTGAATCATCTGAAACGGCCAGCCCTTCAAAGTCACAGGACCTGCATTTTATCTCAATCGGAATTTCATTAACTATAACTTCAGCTTTCTCAAGAAGAGTATCTTCACTTAACACTTCAATCATGAACTTAAGCTGTTCTGGATTAAGCATGGCAAGTCTTCCAACTTCTATGGTTACTTCAGTGATCTCCTGAGCGTCATTTTTTTCTGCAACATCAATTGCAGTCTTTACTATAGCATCAGCCATTGAAAGTTCATGCATTCTAATACACCATCCTTCAAAGTACAGTATTTAATAAAAAATTTATTAATCAATCGTTATATGATTTAATGTTACCATTCAATTATTTCATAGAACTGAATTCATTTTGCATATAATTTCTTATCTTATAGAACTATATGTATAAAATACTTATTAATAAAGTTAGCAAAATATGCAATAGTTAACTTCATTACGATTATGAACTCTACTAAATAATTGAAATTAGAATTTTAATTACATTATAGTTAATTTCATAATATTAAAAGTTTTACATCCATATAACCAGATAAATAAATAATTTCATCTTTAAAAGAGAAATATAAATAAATTAACCGGTTATAACAATAAAATACAAATGAATTTTAATTGTATTTATAATTAATTTGGATTTACATCAATGTAAATATATTTAAGTAGATTATATGTCCAATTTAATTCATGGATTTTAATCTATAATAAAATACAAATAAATTTTAATTGTATTTATAATTAATTTAGTTTTACATCCATGTAAATGTAATTAAATAAGTTCTTAATGAATAATTTAAGTATATTATATGCCAATTTTAGTTATAAGTTAATTCATGGATTGGTTTTAATACTCATTGTAAACATATAATTAAGTAATTCTCTTAAAATATAAAGTTAAATAAATTAATTGATTATATCCATAAAGTATAGGTGATTTTAATGATTATAGGTGGATCCGCTTCACAAAAATTAGCTGCAAAGATCGCGAAAGAACTTGAATGTCCCTTAATTCCAATAGAAACCAAAAGATTCCCCGATGGCGAACGATATGTGCGTATAAAAGGAAAAGTGGGTGAAGAAGTAACTGTTGTCCAATCAACAGGTTATCCTCAGGATGAAAATTTAATAGAACTTTTTTTAATCCTTAAAAATTTAAAGAGTATGGGTGTTAAAAAAATAAAAGTTGTAATTCCTTATTTTGGATACGGAAGGCAAGAGAGACGCTTTAAAAGTGGAGAAGCCGTTTCAGCTGTTATAATTGCAAATTTACTTGAAGCTGCAGGTGCTGATGAAATATTCTGTATAAATTTACATGAAGACAATATCAGGGAGTTTTTCCAGATTCCAGTACATAATTTATCTGCAATGAAACCAATTGCAGAATATATCAAAAATAATTTAAATGATCCAGTGATTGTTGCACCAGATAAAGGTGCCCTTGGATTTGCAAAGGAAATTGCTGAAATTCTCGGTTGCGAATATGATTACCTTGAAAAAACAAGGTTATCCCCAGAAGTTGTAGAAACAAAACCAAAAAATCTTGATGTTAAAGGGAAGGAAGCTGTCATAATTGATGATATTATAAGTACAGGCGGTACAATAGTGAATGCCACAAAGATTTTAAAAGAACATGGAGCCACAAAGGTGGTTGTATCATGCGTTCACCCTGTACTGGTTGAAGATGCGCTGCTTAAACTATTTGCAGCAGATATTGATGATGTAATTGCTACTGATACTCTACGTTCAGATGTAAGTCTGATTTCTGTAGCTCAAATTGTCGCTGATGCAGTAAAATAAAAAAAATATTTTTTACATCATTTTATTTCTAAATAAATAATTTATAATATTATTTTCCAGATTTACTGATCGTTTTTGCGGGCTCTGGGTTTTTTAAGTCTTTACGACTCACCGTTTTATTTTCCAAATCATCTAATATATATCTGGGTTTATTTCCGTATTTTTTAATATAATACTGGATTTTTTCATCATCAATATCTCTAAAATGATTTTTTACTATTTTAACTGTATCACTTTCAGAATAGGATATTTCAACCACTTCAAAAAAAATCTTTAAAATTAAAGAAATTATCTTAGATAAAACACTAAAATCCGTTATTAAATCGTATTTAACTCCTTTTACTTCAAAAGTCCATGTTGTGTGTACAATTAGGTTCATTTTATTTAAATTTATTTTGTTTATTACGTATTCAAAAAACAGAATAAAATAAAAGGGGATCGATTTTAAACCCTTATTTTTTATCCATTCTCCTAATCCGATTTTTTTTTGATTTAAAGATTCAGAATCCATTATTTTATCTGCAATTAATACAGCATCATACTTTGAGAATTTATTAACCATTTCTTCTTTTGTTTTAACTCTAAAATCTTTTTTTATTCCACCCATAAGTTCTTTAAAAATTACTAATGAGCTTTTTTTGGTGTTATCTAAAAATAAAACGGGCTCATAATAATTTAAATTAAGTTCTTTTAAAGCTTTATAAATATTAGATGATTTACCTGTTCCTGGAGAACCTGTAACTAGAATAATTCTTCCCCGACTACGTTTCAACTTTTTAAATTTAGCACATAGCTTTAAAAATGAATCAGTTACTACAAAATCGTCATTGTCTTTTGAAGAAATTACTTTATGATTTTCCATAGTATAATATTGTTTATTTGTTCATATCTATTTTACATTTAATATGAAAAATATAACTGTAATTAACTAATTTTTTAGGCACCCTATATTTAAAAAGATAAATAACCACTTTTTAGATTTTCAATTTGATTAACAGAACGATTTAAAATAAAAGTTACCTTTTTTTCAAATCAAAATTAATAATAAAAATAAAAAATATATTAATACTAATGATGATTTAAATAGGTGAGAAAAAAAATGATTAAATGGAAAGCCATAATTATTGGGTTTATTCTAGCGATAATATTAACTATCATTTTTGGAGGTGCAGGAGGAACTGTTGGTTTTTATTTAGGCGTATTTATAGCAGGCATAGCCGTTGGTTACATCGTTGATGTAAATATAAAAAATGGTGCCACACATGGGGCTATTACTGGGCTAATTACAGGAATAGTTTCAGCAGTATTAAGTATAATAGTAGTTTTAGCTTATGGCGCAGGTGGAATGTTACTAGGATTAAATGTAGTTGCTGAATTAATATTGTCCCTCATTTTATGGACAGTTCTCGGAGCAGTTGGTGGAGTTATAGGTACTATAATAACCGAAAGGTTATGGCAAACGGTTTTCACAAGGGGAATGATGGGTGGAACAGGCAAGACTGGCAGTCCCGAAGAAACAAAACCAAAAATTGAATTTACAAGAGAAAATATCACAAAATGTTTATGTCCTCAATGCCCAGTTCAGGCTGAAAGCGAATGTGCACAAATAAAAATGAAAATGCTTCAAGAATCCATGAGAGGTATGAGTCCAGAACCTTCAGATGTTCCAGGAGTGTACTGCGCAACAGGGACAGCAACATGTAGTGATCTTGACCCAAGTAAAATGTGTAACTGCCCTAACTGTGATGTATTTAAAGAAAATAACTTAGAACAAGGTGAACCTAAAGGATACTTCTGCCAAAAAGGGAATATAAAATAAGCGTTTTAATGTTAAAAAAATAGAATTTAATTAAAAGTAAAATTAATTTTTACTTAATTTCACTTTTTATTTGCAGGTTCCATATTTGCAGACTTACCTTTGATTTTACATCTGCCCATTATAGATAAAACTTCACCTGCATTTTCCTCTGGAATTTCAACAAATGAGAATTTGTCAAAAACATCTATTTTACCAACTATCTTACTTGAAAGCCCTGTTTCTTCTGCAATAGCCCTAACTATGTCCTTTGCTTTTACCCTCTGTTTACGTCCGACGTTGATAAAGAACCTTACCATTCCAGGACTTGCACCAGTATCTCCAAAGCCTTCATCTCCAGACTCCTTCTGGTCTTTTTTGGTCATTATCATCTTTAGAAGAGCAGCAGCTATTTCGATAGATGTGTAATCTTCTTTAATTAGCCTTTCAATTTTTGTGGTGTAATCATCCAGATCTTCTGTATTTATGACGTGTTTTATATCGTCTAAGAACATATTTGTCTTGATTTTTTTAACATCACTGAGAGATGGGATTCTGTGCTGTTCAATTTTTGTTTTGGTGAATTTTTGTATATCCCTAAGCTGATAAATCTCCCTACCAGAAGCAAATGTGAATGCACGGCCTGATTTACCTGCACGGCCTGTTCTACCTATCCTATGCACATAATATTCATCATCGTTAGGCACATCATAGTTAAATACAGCTTCTACATCACCTACGTCGATTCCACGGGCTGCAACGTCTGTTGCAACAAGGATCTCAATCTGACCTGATCTGAATTTGGACATGACTCTATCCCTCTGTCCTTGAGTCATATCTCCATGAAGTCCATCTGCAAGATATCCCCTTACCTGAAGGTGAGTTACAAGAGTATCAACCCTTCTTTTGGTATTACAAAATACCAGAGATAGTTGAGGGTTGTATATGTCTATTAAACGGGATAAAAGTTCTAATTTCATTTTCTCTTTAACTTCAAAGTATATCTGCTGAATTTCTGGAACTGTCATCTGCTGGTGAATGACCTTTAAAAATTCAGGATTAGTCTGATATCTTTTGGTTAAATTCAAAATTGCTTTAGACATGGTTGCAGAGAAAAGGAGAGTCTGTCTTTCTTCAGGCATATCCTCTAAAACTGTTTCTATATCTTCCCTAAATCCCATGTCAAGCATTTCATCTGCTTCATCAAGAACCATAATTTTGACGTTGTTCATTTTTAAGGTTCCACGCCGCATATGATCCATTACACGTCCAGGAGTACCAATAATAATTTGTACACCTTTTTTAAGGGATTTAATCTGCCTTTCAATTGGTTGACCACCATAGATTGGCAGAACATTGAGTTTTCTCATGTATTTTGAAAGCTTTCTGAGTTCTTCAGCTACTTGAATTGCAAGCTCTCTTGTAGGGCATAAAATTACAGCTTGTAGACTTTTATTATCTGGATCTACTCTTTCTAAAGTGGGAATTCCAAATGCTGCTGTTTTTCCGGTTCCGGTTTGGGCCTGCCCTATAACATCTTTTTCATCTAATATATATGGAATTGCAAGTGACTGAATCGGGGTTGCTTCTTCAAATCCCATATCTTTAATGGCTCGTTTGATCTCATCTGAGAGATCTAAATCAAAAAATCTTAATTTTTCCATCTTTATCGTTCCTTCATTTTCTATTTATCATTAATTAAGGCAAATATTAAAATGCGTGTAATCAAAATTAGCATAACAATAATTCATCCTAAATATTTATGATATTATATAATTCAATCCATTTAAAATAAAATGCTATTTTAAATATAAAAATAAATGAAAGGAAAAAAATTCCTTTCAAGATTCAAGTTAATGAGTTGTTGGGTTTTGTAAACCTATGTTAGGTACCATATTGGTGATTTTCTGCATTCTGTCAAGAAGACCTTTCTTATCTTTTCCAAGTAATGCATGTTCCAATACTTCACTCATGTTTTCTACAGGAATTATTTCAATTTTATTTCTGTATCTTTCCTCAATCAGAACATCATTCATATTTGACTTAGGTATTAAAACCTTTTTAATTCCTGATTCTGCTGCAGCTTCAATTTTACCAGTCACTCCACCTACAGGGAGAACATCTCCTCTGACACTTAATGAACCAGTGAGTGCAACTGACTGGTCTACAGGAATGTTTTCCAGTGACGAAATTACTGCTGTAGCTACTGAAACACTTGCACTGTCCCCTTCAACACCTTCATAAGACTGCAGGAACTGTATGTGAATATCATAGCTTGATATATCTGTTCCAGTATGCTTTTTAATTAAAGCGCTGACGTTTTGAACAGCTTCTTTGGCAATTTCACCAAGTTTACCTGTTGCAATGATCTTACCTTCAGATTTACTTTGGGCAGGAGCAGCTTCAGCAACTATTGGGAGGATTATACCACTTCTATCTCCAATTATTGCAAGACCATTTACAGTACCTATTTTTCCACCTTCAGATGCAAAAGTCTCGTACTGTTTTTTCTGGCCAATGTAACGATCTGCAATTTGCTGTTCAAGTGTCCTTGCAAGCTTTTTAGCACCTAATACATGCTCTAAAGTGACGTGCTCTGCACCTTCTCCTTTTGCAATATCACCTGCAGCCCTTACAAGACCACCTAAATCTCTTAATCTTAGAGTAAGTGTATCCTTTTTACCAGCTCTTCTTTGAGCTTCCCTTATAATCTCCGCAACTGCTTCTCTACTAAAGTGAGGTATCCTACCATCTTTTTCAACTTCTTGAGCTACAAATTGAACCAGTTTATCCCTATTTTCAGGTGTGTCTGGCATTGAATCTTTCATAAATACTTCGTAACCATATCCACGTATCCTTGATCTAAGTGCAATATGCATTCCCTCAAGTACTTTGAGATTTCCAGATGCTACAAGTACGAAGTCACATGGAACCGCCTGGGATCTGACCATTGCCCCACTGCTTGTTTCACTTTGCCCAGTTATTGAATATTTCTTTTCCTGCATAGCAGTCAGTAACTCTTGTTGAGTTTTCATATGCATGGTCCCAATTTCGTCCACGTAAAGAACACCTTTGCTGGCTTTGTGAATCATTCCAGCTTCAACACGTTCGTGGGCAGGAGTTCCTAATCCTCCTGATTGATAAGGGTCATGTCTTACATCACCTAAAAGAGCTCCTGCATGTGCACCTGTTGCGTCAATGAAAGGAGCAGTAATGTTGTTTTCATTGCTTACAAGAAGTTTAGGAATCATAACTGTAGTTCTAGGCTTTATTTGCAGAAGTGCAACAAAAACAATTGCTGCTGCTATTAAAGCCATGAAAAATTGGTTCACCACAAATCCCACAATTAGTATAAAGGAAATTATAATCATTGTGAACATGTTCTTCCTTTCTTCCTGAGATTTTGCTTTGGCTTTATAGTTTGCAACTATTTTTTTACCTTCCCCAGCAGGCATAGTTCCAATTAGAGGGTTATGATTATCTTCAATATTTGGATAAACCAGGATATCTTGAAGTTCTTCTGGAGGTAGCAGTTCTGCCATTCCCTTTGCGAGCATGGATTTACCAATTCCCGGTTCCCCAATTAAAAGAACATTCCTTCTCTGTTTTGCAGCCTTCTTAATAGTCTCAACTGCTTCTTCTTGACCTATAATTTGATCAATGATCTTTTCAGGGACTTTAATTTCCTCTGATGTCTTATAAGTTCTTAAATTGAATGAATTTGAGCTTGAACTTGAGTCTGAATTTAGATTTGCCATGATTCATGACAACCTCCTATTTTCATTTTATATTTAAAAAATCAACATTTTTATTTATAATAACTTTATGGAATATTAACTTTATTGATATATAATATTGTTATATATAAATATCTACTTTTCGTTTCTTGAATTTAAAAATATTTCACTTTAACTTTAACCAATTAATTATTTTAAATTCTTTTTAGAATAATTTTATGACTGATTTCATATTTATAATTGTTGAAATCAGTTTCTATAATTTCCTCGATGTCTGCAAAACAAATTTTAACATCAATTAGAATAAAACTCATTATTCAAAAATTTTTCTAAAAGTTAACCATGCATTTTAGAATAAATGCAGGATAAACCGAGAAATGAGTTTATTTACCTACTTACTTATTTGAATATGCATTTTCATTTTATTTAATAAATGGAATAATCAATTAGAATTCACATTATATAACCCTTTTGCAATACACTTAAAATATCTAAAAATAAGTTATATCAATTTAAATAATAAACAATCTTACTTTTTTTCAATTTTACTTCCTAATCTTACACTTTGTATTGCTCCACCGCTGATCATTTCTTTAATACCGTCAGCATACTCTACAATGAAATTTAAGTTTTTGAATTCAATAGCAATTATTTTGGCGTGCACTGAACTGCCATTTAAAAGTATAATAGTGGCCTCTTCCCCTTTAAAATTTTTAAGCTCATTAAAAAAGGCACTTTCAGTCTTAGATACAGTTTTAGGTACTTCAATCTTTTTGCTCATCATAATTATCTCCTCAACTTGATTTTTTGGCGCAGTAAATTATTTTGAAATACAGAAGTTTCCATAATATCATACCATCAGTATTACTATTTTTGAGAATTATAACATAATAAAATTACTTTTAATATAATTGAAAACAATATTGAAACAATTTTAAAATATTTACTATTAACTTTAAAATTAGAGGTAGATCATTTTAAATTTAACATATACGGAGGCTGAATTTTGCGTTCTGATAAAACCAAATGCATAATGGTACAGGGAACTTCATCAAATGCAGGAAAAAGTGTTGTTGTAGCTGCACTTTGTAGAATATTTTCAAAGAGAGGATACAACGTTGCACCGTTTAAATCTCAAAACATGTCCCTTAACTCATATACAACTCATGAAAATGCAGAAATAGCAATTGCGCAGGTTCTGCAGGCTGAAGCCGCAGGTATTGAACCTTCATACCATATGAACCCAATCCTCCTTAAACCAAAGGAAGATTTCATATCCCAGGTAATAGTGCATGGGAAACCTGTTAATGATATGAATTTCTATGATTACCAGAATTCATTTAGAGAAAAAGCTTTAAAAGCTATAAAAACATCTTTAGATACTCTAAAGGAAAAATATGACATAATAGTGATAGAAGGTGCAGGTTCCCCTGCAGAAATAAATATGCAGGACAAAGACCTTGCAAACATGAAAATAGCAGAAATTGCAGATGCAGATGTTATATTAGTTGCAGACATCGATAGAGGAGGAGTTTTCGCATCAATCGCAGGAACATTTGCTTTACTTCCTGAAAAAGACAGGAAAAGGATAAAAGGAATAATTATCAACAAATTCAGAGGTAACCTGGACATATTAATTCCGGGAATACGTCAAATTGAAGAAATTGTAGGAGCTCCAGTACTTGGAGTTTTACCATATGATGAAAGCTTAAAACTTCCAGAAGAAGATTCTGCATCATTATCAGAACGAAAATACAGTAAAAACGAAAAAGTAACCATTGGAGTGATGCGCCTCCCAAGGATCTCTAATTTTACAGATATAGATCCCCTCGAATACGAACCTGATGTTGGTATAAAATTAATAGAAATGGGAGATGAAATAGGGAATGTAGATGCACTGATACTTCCAGGGACAAGAAACACTGTTAACGATATGATAGCTTTAAATGAAGCTGGTTTCACCGATGAAATTGCCAGTTTATCCAGAGAAATACCTGTTTTTGGGATATGTGGTGGATACCAAATGCTTGGAAAAAAGATAATTGATGAATCATTTAAAGAATCCAAATACGGCAGCGTGGAAGGAATTGGTATTTTAGATGCTAAAACTAAATTTGACAGAATTGACAAAATTGTCACTCAAAGTAGAGCAAGCATACTTGGAAATGGAATATTTAAAGAAATAAAAGGAGATTCTGTAAATGGATACGAACTGCATGAAGGCCTTACACTTCTTGGAGAATCCAAACCACTATTTGAAGTTATTGAAGGATGTGGAAATCACCCATCATCTCCATATGACGGCGCAGTGAATGGTTATACTGCAGGTACATATCTTCACGGAATATTCCACAATTTCACCTTTAGAAGGTTCTTTACAGATTATTTAAGGGCTCAAAACGGTATTGATATGCTCGGTTTTAGTGAAGACAATTTTGAGAACCTTAAGAAGTATTCAATCGATAGGCTTGCTGAAATCGTTGAAGACAATGTAGATTTAAAATTAATTGAAGAATCTATTGAAAAAAGAGTGTAAAAATAAAAAAATATACTTTATTTATTTTTTTTAATTAAATCTACTCGATCTGCTCTAAAGGCTTATGTTTAGACCTTATCAAAAGGACTGTGCATGGAGCTGAGTGGACAACTTTTTCAGATACGCTACCAAGCAGGTGCTTATCTATTTTGCTTTTTCCAGTTCCCATTATTATTACATCTACATTTTCATCTTCTGCAGTTTCAACTATCTTTTCTGCAGGATCCCCCTCAATAAGCATCGGTTTGAAATTTAAACCTGCATTTTCGAATTCTTGTCCCATGCTTTCTAAAACTTCTTTTCCTTTGCTTTTCAACTCGTTAACCATCATCTGTTTAACTTTACTTGGAGTCAGGAAAGGTGCAGATGTATCTGCAATATAAAGGCCAATGACTTCTATCGATCTTCCATCTACTAAATCAAGAGTATGTTCAATTATTTCATCTAAATATTCCCCAGTACTTGTAACCAATACTTTTTTATACATAGTATCACCCGAATACAAATATTCTTATTACTGCATAAGCTATATATGTTGCCAGCAAAATTAATCCATTGCTTCTTGTAAGTTTCATATCTTTTTTTATAAGTAATAACAGCAGTACTGTAACAAAAATCATCGCAGGAGCATCAAAGATAAGTGAAGTATGGTCTACAGGAACGTTCAAAATAAGGGCAGGTACTCCAATTCCTATAAGTATATTGAAAGTGTTACTTCCAAGAACGGTCCCTATTGATAAATCATGTAAACCTTTCATGGCAGATGAGAACGTAACCACAAGTTCAGGGATACTGGTTCCAATAGCAAGCACAAATAGACCCATTATCATTTCAGGAATACCTAAAATCTTCCCAATTTCAGTTCCACTGTAAACTAAAAGCCTGCATCCGATTATCAGTCCTGCAAATCCAACTAATATCCACACTATGCTCTTAGGAGGGATTGATTTAAGTTTGGATCCAGACTTTTCATTAATGTTTTCAAGTTCAGATTTTTCTTCAATTTCAATCTTATTACTTTCAGCATCTTCTTTTTGGGCTTTTATTAAGCTTCTCAGGTAAATTGCATATACAACTATCATTACAATAGCTGCTATTTTTCCAATGTCCCCAAAGAACATGAAAAACATCAGTATAAGCGCGGTGGCAAGTGTAACTGCTCCGTCCCTTTTAAGCCCTTTAGTATCTGATTTTATAACTCCTGTAAAAGCGGCAGTTATACCTAATATCCCTGCAATGTTCCATATATTTGATCCAATTACAGTTCCAACTCCTATATCCACACTGCCGCTTAAAGTAGCTATCATAGCAGAACCAAATTCTGGCAGAGAAGTCCCAATAGCCGACGCTGTAACTCCCAGTATTATCTGGGATATCCCCAACAAAGCACCGACTTCTACCAAATGATCAACAAAGATATCTGCTGATTTTATTACAATAAGTAATGAAATTATCAAAATAACAATTAGTTCTACTAAAAATATTTCCATAAACTCACCAGTTTTTTTATTAAATTAATAATAAATGGACAATTATTTTGTACCATAATTAACCATCATATGTTTATATAAAAAAATGAGTTAAATTATTACTCATGATATATTCCAAAAATAAGAACTCCTGCAAGCACTATAACTAAAAATAACAACTGAGGATTATCAAAAAAAGGAGCCATGCCCCTCTGCAAAATATCATCAATAAAAGACCGGGAAGTAAGTTGAATTCCCATGCTTAAACCTATTACTACCCCGTTCAGTTTCAATCTTTTCTTTTCTTTCTGTATAGCAAGATATTCTTTATCAAAATCAATCTGAGAATGACAACTTAAAAGTCCAGATCCTAATTTATATTCCTGTGGAAGATTTGAAATATCTTTATAAGTCTTCCTGTATTTTCCTGATGCTTTACGCCAGCTTTCACGCTTAGCTTCCTGGCTACAATTACTAATATCAGATGGACAGTATTTTTGATTTGGTGATTTCACTTCAAATGGTTTACCGCACCATTTACAATATTTTATTTGTGTAATTTGACCGCTAATCGTAAAACCTCATATTTTTGAATTTTAATTAGATATCCATTATTATACTGACTTTAAATTTATGTATATTGAATATAAACTGCTTTAATGCTGTTTACAAAAATTAACACAGCCAATATAACAATGCACCCCATTAAATAAATCTCATTTAACTTATTTTCATATTTTTGAGCATTGCATGATTAAATAAGTCAACATATATAAAATTTTTACACTATATATTCTACGCCGGAAGTAGATTGCCTTTTTCCTTATATAAATGTTTCGAAGAAATAACATTATCCAATAATAAATTTAAATTAATTCTCAAATTTATACCAGCTTTAAGTCTAATAAAATATTTCAAAAATTAAATAATAAAATAAAAATTAGCATTAATCTTATAAAAATAAATAAATTTTAACGTGAAAACATGCTAAATTTGAAACAACGGTCAAAAAAAGCAGGACTTCCTCCAGGATCACTTATTTACACAGGTGCAGAAAATATACCCACTAAAATGATTCTTATCGAATATAATAAAGATATTTTCAATGAAAAAACGATAGATGAATGCCCCCAATTTGCAAATAAAAATACAATAAAGTGGATAAAAATAAATGGCCTTAAAGATGTAGAAAATTTAAAAAAAATAGGTAAATGTTTTAATTTACATCCACTGGTACTTGAAGACGTATTAAACACAAATCAGCGCCCGAAAGTAGAAGATTACAGCGACTACCTTTACATAGTCTTGAAGTTATTTGATGTCAGTGAAAATGATCAGATGGTTACAAAACAGGTTAGCTTGATTCTCAAGAAGAATCTGGTAATTTCTTTCCAGGATGATGATGAGCCCTTATTTGATTTAATCATCAAAAGAATAAAAACTAAAGAGAACCAAATAAACAGCAGGGGAGCTGACTACTTATTGTATTCATTAATAGACACAATTATCGATAGTTATTTTTTAGATCTGGAAAATGTTGAGGACAATATAGAGCGCATAGAATATAATCTAATAGAAAATACAAGTCCTGCGGTTCTTAAGAGAATTCACAGCATTAAAATGGACATTATAACCCTTAGAAAAACAATTCGCCCCCTCAGAGAAATGCTGAGTACACTTGAATCCTCAGAATATTTTCAAATTGCAGAATCAACAGACTATTATTTTAGAGATGTCTATGACCACTCGCTGCAGATCTATGAGATGTTAGAATCTTTAAGAGATAGAACTTCAGAAATATTAGATATCTATCTTTCAAGCACAAGTAACAAATTAAATGAAATAGTAAGGGTTCTAACAGTGATATCTACTGTATTCGTGCCTTTAACATTTATTGTAGGGCTTTATGGGATGAATTTCAACAACATGCCAGAACTAAGGGAACCATTAGGATACCCTGCTGTTTTAGTAATAATGGTGATAGTAGCACTATTTATGCTGGCTTACTTTAGAAGGAAAAAATGGATATAAAAACATATTAATATTAACAGAGAAATTATTCAATAACATCGATTTTGAGGAAATTTGGCATTTGACCTCACAAAAAACCTAAAAGTTTATATATGATGAACCTAAAAAGGATGGTATGCTGATATGCGACGTTAGTCCAGTCTGGTTAAGACTCTGGCCTGCCACGCCAGTGACCCGGGTTCAAATCCCGGACGCCGCATTGCATCTGTAGTCTAGTCTGGTTAGGACTTGGGCCTTCCAAGCCTACGACCCGGGTTCAAATCCCGGCAGATGCACTTCTTATAATAATGAATTTTAAAATTAATTAAACTAAATCCACTTATATTTATTCTATCCCTATTTTAAATCAACTTATTTTAAATCCAGGAGATCTCATTGCATCTGTAGTCTAGTCTGGTTAGGACTTGGGCCTTCCAAGCCTACGACCCGGGTTCAAATCCCGGCAGATGCACTTCTTACAATATTGAAGATTAAAAATTAAAATTTTAAGCTGAATTCTTATTTTACTCATCATATCTTGTTAAGATTAACTTATTTTAAAAATATAAAAATAAATTTCATTTTACAGTGATTTCAGAGTTATAAAAAATGATTTAATAGAATTTTCAAAGTTAAAAAATTCAATAAATAAAAATATAATTGACGGTCTTAGTGCGACAGCCAATTTAATGTACTAAAAAAGTTTTAGAGCAGTTTAATATTCTGGCACTAAAATTTCAGCTGCTACCAACCGACATATATCTGTTTTTGTAATTACTCCAGCTGGTTTTTCATTTTCCAGAACCAAAAGTCCAGATACATCAGCCCTTAACATCAAATTTGCAGCATCTTCAATTTTATCTTCTGCAGATATCGTTATAATATCTTTTGACATTATATCTTCAATCTTTAGATTATCAGATACTGTTGTACGTGGCTTAAAAGCTCCAAGCATGCCTACAAGATCAAGATAAGATATTACACCCACGGGATTTTCAGATTTATCCATAACAAAAAGTCGTCTTACTCCTTCTTTGTACATCTTTTCAAATGCATCAATTGGCCTTGTATTTGGGTCAATTGATATTATGCCTTTATTCATCGCTTCCCTAACTTCCATCCTATCCCTCCTGATTATCCATTACAATTATTAATTGATCTTTTAAAGTTATATGAGTATTGAAAAAGTAAGAAGATAAGTACTTATTTTTGTATTACATAAGCTATTTCATATTACAAATTTCAAAAAAAGTAATTACACCATTGTTCTCTTAGAGCAATATTGCTCTTCAAGGACAAAGTTTAAATAGTAATATAGTAATCAAATAGTATTATATCATATAATTCGTGTTTAAAATATGCATGAATATTGTTGGCCATGCACAATATTGTTGTGCAATAACAACATTTAAATACTATAAAATGTTATGATAATAATAACGTAATAATGGAGGGAGAATTGTGATGAGAATTAGTATGTCGTTGCCAAAAAAATTGTTAAATGAATTTGATGGAGTATTAAAAGACAGAGGATACCCGTCAAGATCAAAAGGTATCAGAGATGCTCTTAAAGATTATATCGTAAGGTACCAGTGGATGAATGAAATGGAAGGAGAACGTATAGGAATAATTGCTGTAATATACGACCACCACTACACTGGAGTAATGGAAGACCTTACTGAAATTCAGCATGATTACAAAGATTTCATTAACGCAGTTATGCACGTACACATGACAGACAAACACTGTCTTGAAGTCATAGTTGTTAAAAGAGACGTTAAATACATCCGTACACTTTCAGAAAAAATCATGAGACTCAAAGGTGTAGAACACGTACGTCTTACCAGTACAGCAGTCGGCAAATCAATCGATCTTGAAAAAGCCGGTGCAAGCAGCCCAATGTCACCTTAATTAATGAATTTTATTATAAATTAACAACGCAATTGCTTATCGTGACTCGTGTTCAACCAGTCACGATAAGAACACTTACTCTTTTTAAGTATATTAGGTGAAAAATGTGCACCTTAATGAAATTGAACCACTGATTAAAACTAAAATTCGCACAACACCCTATCATCTCAATCTTTTATCTGATGAAGAAAGGATACTTGCCTTTTATGAAGCAATAAAAGAAAAAGCTGAAGGTACTATATACGATATAGGTACTGGATGTGGAATACTTTCGATTTTAGCAGCCCCTTATGCTGATTTTATTTATGCTGTTGAAATAGATCATACTGCCGCAAAACATGCCAAATCAAACCTTGAGTATTTTAGTAATGTTTTAGTGATAAACAAAGATGCAAAAGAAGTTACTTTTCCGAAAAAAGCAGATTTAATTATCTGTGAAATGTTAGACACTGCATTAATCGATGAGGAACAGGTCCCTGTTCTTAATTCTATTTTAAAATATCTGAAAAAAGATGGTGAAATCATACCCCAAAAGATCCTGAACGGTGCTGAAGCCATTGACATGGAAAGAGAAAACATCTGTTACGAGGATAATGAGGCTAATGAAAATCCAAATTACGACGTTATGAGTAATTTCAAGATATACAGTGAAATTGATTTTAAAAAAGAAATTAAAGAAGATGTGGAAACTGATTTGGAATTTAAAATTTCCAAAAAAGGATCTGTTTCAGGGATTAAAATCACTACTTTTACTTTACTAACTGACCACCTGATCTGCGGGCCAACTCCAATGCTCAATCCACCATTGCTTATTCCAACTGAAAAAATCAAGGTAGATATAGGAGATATCATAAAAGTTAAATTGATCTATAAAATGGGTGGTGGATTAGATAGCATTAAAACCAGAATTGAAAAAGTTTCTTAGAGGATATAAAAAAATAGTAATTTTGGGCATTGGCAATGAAATAAAAGGTGACGATGCTCTTGGAGCCATTATAGCTCAAAAATCATTATTATTATTTGACAAAAATGAAAATATTGTTGTTTTTGATGGGGGGACTGTCCCTGAAAATTATACTGGATTAATAAGAAAAGAAAACCCCACCCACATAATCTTAGTTGATGCTGTGGATATGAAAAAAGAACCAGGACATATCCGTGTGGTGGAGAAGGAAGAAATTGCAAACTATAACATTTCAACACATGCTATGCCTATATCATTTTTAATAAAATATATGGAAACTACATTAAGCGCACAGATAATATTGTTAGGAATTCAACCAAAAAGCATGGGTTTTGCAGAGCCCATTTCAAAAGAAGTTGAAGAAAGTATTGGAGAAGTTTTAATTACATTTGATAAAGTGATTAAAGAGAATTTTAACTGAATTTTTAATAGTTTTCAGTAGTTAACGATTTTAAAGCTTATATAATCTAGTTTTAAGGAGTTATTATCTAATGCGTAATTTTCAAATTATTTAAAGCTTTTTAATGACTTCGGAGACAATATCTCTACAATTAGCTAATGCAGGGGCTCCGGATGTGAGTAAAACTACCCCAAGTAAATCTGCTATTTCTTCTTTTGTTGCTCCAGCATTAATAGCAGCATGCAACTGCTGTTCAACACAGTAACCACATTTACCCGAAATAATAATTCCAAGTGCTATCAATCTTTTTGTTTTAGTTGGAAGTGCACCATCTTTTAAAATTATATCATCGAACTCACTTATTACATCCAGAAGTTTGGGATTTAATTTTTCATACATGTCCAGTATGTCTGGAGAAAAGCCCATTAATTTTCTAGCTTTTTTAATAGCCTCATGTCCTTCTTCATGTACCATAATATCACCAGTTTAGTATATGACATTCAAATTTATTAAATTTGGTGGAATTATTCATAACTATTAATCTTTATATTGAATCCCAATTAAACTATCTAAAAATTAAAAAGCAAATCAAATATTTTTAAGTAAGAAAAAACAAACCTGTTAATGTTGTAAAATAATACGTTTAAACAAGGCTAATATTACTAAAGATTAATGTTAAGTGATTTCCAGTGATAAAATGAAGATACTATTTATAGGGGCAAGACTTTTTGATGATATTGCAGCATATACAAAAAAAGAAGGAATTACAAGCATAGTAACAGAATCCAATCCTGATTCTAAAAATCTAGATCTTCCTGATGCTCACCATATTGTTCCAAGAGGAATGGAAGGACCTAAAGAAATTGCACTTAAAGAAGATGTAGATGCAGTTGTACCCCTTATAGGGATAGATAAGCCTCTTTTTGAAATTGCAAAATTAAAAGAAGATTTAGAAAAAAATTATGGATTACCTGTTGTTGCATCTCCAGTAGATGCTGTTTCTATATCAAGAGACAAACTTAAGACAAAGGAATTCTTTATTAAAAACCAGATTAAAACTCCTTCTTTTAGTAAAGTTTCTAAGAATCTCCCTGAAATCCCATTACCTGCAGTATTAAAGCAGTTAGAAGGCCAAGGAGGTAGTGGAGTAAAAATTGCGGCGAGTGAAGATGATCTTAGGGGCTGCATCAATGATTTTGAGGGAGCATTTATAGAAGAGTTCGTTGAAGGCACAGAAGTATCCATTGAAGTTTTAAGATGGAAAAATGAAACTGTTCCTCTTGTTCCAGTTTATAAAGGAAAAACAACTCTTGAAGGTACCCATCCCCTAGATAAATTAAAAACTGCTCCTTTAAATATAGAAAATCAAAGAAATGAAGATATAAGGCAGGTAGCTGGAAAGATTGCCGATAGTTTGGGATCAGAAGGCGTAATTGATATTGACATAATTATTGATAAAACAGGGATCAATTATTTTATAGAGATAAACACACGGCCCAGCGGTACACGATACTTAACAGCAGCTTCAACCAACATAAGTCCAATGCACGAACTTGTAGATATGGCTTCCCAAAAATGGAATTCTAAAGAAGTTCAAAAAAGGATCATGCAATACTACGCACTTGAGATACCTGTAGGTGACTACAAAACAGATAGGAACAACTATAAATTCAGAGATTTTGAAAATAAAAATTGCTGGGTAATTCACGGCCCTCAAAATTTTCAACGTATAACTATACGCGCTGAAAATGCACAAAAAGCATATGAAACCGCAAAAATGTTAAATGTGGATTATAACAAATTTCGTAAATAATTATTGTCAAAAACAAAAAATTAAATTTTAATAAATAAATATAATAAACATAAAAAAGTCAGGATTAGTAATAATAATATAATAAATTTAATATAAGGTGGTAAGTTGAATAATTTCCAGATAGACATTTTAATATTCATTATTGCATTATTATCAACAATATTCTTTACAATAGTCATAAAAAGAGTATTGATAGAAGCTAATGTAACAGATAAACCTATTGTAACCGAACACAGCCATAAAGCAGGGACCCCTACAATGGGAGGGCTTGCAATTTTACTGGGTATTCTCCTTACTTCGTCGATCTATTTTACAAATAGATACTTAATGATAGTGGCCATTATAATGGCAACTGCAGGAATTATAGGACTTTTAGATGATTTACTTGGACTTAAAACCAAAGAAATTCAAAAGAAGGTTCGAAATATATACTCCACCCCAATAGAAATGGGAAGATTAATGCTTAAACCAGGGGAAGAAGCACGAGTCGCAACTGAAAAAGCCAAAAAAGACCTAGTGAAATATTTAGCTGAGAAGAAAGTTGAAATAGTTGGTGAAGCCCCCATTAAAAGTGAAGTAGAAGAAAGTGAAAAAATAATTGCCCAAATTATAATTTCATTATTTTTATTAGGCTCAGGAGCCGTTAGTTCCTCAGTACTCGGAATTGATATCGGCTATTTTATAATACCCGTTGTAATATTTGGTATAGTTGGAGCTATAAATGCAGTAAACCTTATTGATGGTATGGACGGTCTTGCAGCAGGAATACTTGCAATAGCATCTTCTGCCTGTGCAATTTTTGCCATTACAACCAACAACGTAGATGGTGCACTTCCATTCATAGCACTTGCTGGAGTTTCATTTGGTTTCCTCGCTCTAAATAGGTACCCTGCCAGCATATTTATGGGAGATACTGGTTCTTTCGCACTAGGGGCAGGTTACATTACAGCAGCATTTTTAGGCAATGTATTATACTTTGCACTGATTGCACTTGCTATTCCTATAATTTCAGTTATAGTGAGCCTTTTACACCGTGCCCATATTATAAACCTGCCAGTAGAACCATTACACCATACTTTAAATTATAAAGGACTTTCAGAAAAGAAAATAGTGCTTCTTTACTGGGGAATTACCCTCATAATATGTATTCTAGCACTTTATTTCTACCATGCATTTATAATTTAAATATTTTTTTACATTTTTTTGAAATAGGGTTAGAATAGGGACCCTCAAACACAATGTGTTTGGGGGGGCCAAAAAATCAAAAGCCAACAAAAAACTTTGTTTTTTGTGGCGTGCAAAAAAATTTTATTTTTTTGCAGTTGCAAATCCCTCAAAATTCTTCGAATTTTGGGGCACAAACACTGTCAAACACGAGGTGTTTGACGCATCGAAAATTTTCAATTTTCGAATGCTTCGTGTTTGTAAGCTTCGATTTGCAAACGTCAAAATTTTCAATTTTGACAGATTTTTTGAGCAAAATACTTATCTAGAATTTTAACACCACATTAATTAGACCATATTTAAAATTATTAGATTACAAATCGTGAAAAAATGAAAGAACTTACAACATCGATTATTGCAGAAAAAGTAGAAGGAGTACTAACAGGCCCTGATAAAAATATGGACGGAATTTTTAATATTTTAAAGGACGCTCAAAAGGGAGATGCAGTAATAAGACACTGGATAGATGAAACCGGGGTAAAAATTGCAGCTCAAAAAGGTGTTTCATGTATAATAACTCAAAACCCTAAAGGCAGTGCAGTAAAAACTGCAGAAGAGCTGGAACTACCTTTTATAGTAACAGAAAAAATAGAACTGGCCAATGCTTTTGCTATTAACTGGGCCCTCGAAACATTTGCAAAGAATTCTTTACGTGTTGTAGTAACTGGAACTAACGGAAAGTCCACAACTACCCATATGATTTACCATATTCTAAAGGAAGCGGGTTACAGCACATATACAAACACTGATTCTGAATCTGAATTCAATACACTTATAGATCCGATGGTTGCAAAGCAAATCGCAGAATTCGATGCTCCTATCGAGGCTGCAGTGATAGAAGTCTCTGAGGTTCAAGGCTGGCTCGGAGATATTATGAAAGACCATGCATACCTAATGACGTCAGCAATCAATCCAGATGTAGTGATTGTAACCAATGTAGCTCTAGATCATATAGGTCTCGTAAATTCTATTGAAGAAACATTTAATGAAACCTCAGGTGCAGTTAAAGGCATAAAAGAGAATGGGACTTTAATATTGAACTATGAGGATCCACTTGTTTTAAAAATGAAAGATTTAACTTCAAACTATGGAAAAGTCTTATTTTTCGGGGATAATGCAGATATTAAATTTGAAAGTACTGGAATAACATATAAAGATAATATTTTAATTAAAATTGATGATTTACCATTTAAAAGCCGCCATTTTGTCCAGAACACTATGGCTGCTGCAGGCGCAGCTATAGCTTTAAATATTGATCTCGAAACCATTAAAAACTCGATTTCATCATATAAAGCATTAAAAAGGAGATTTACAATACTACACAATGATCCCTGTATAATAGATGACTTTGCACATAATCCAGATGGGATTCTTGCTACAATACAAAATGCTGCTCTAATTGGGAATGGAACCCTCTTCGTGGTTTCAGCTATCAGGGGATCAAGAGGAGAAAGTATTAATCAGGCAAACGCGGAAGCCATTGCTAAGGGACTTCAAAATATCCCATATAAATTGATTATAACAAGCAGCACTGACGTGGTGGATCATTTAAACACAGTAACAGATAATGAAAAAAAAGTATTTATAGATGCACTTGAAAAGGAAAAAATAACATATATCTTTAATGAGAAACTATATGATGCATTGAAAAATGTACTTAAATTATCACATAACAAAAACACAATTTTATTAATTGGTGCGCAGGGCATGGATCCTGCAAGTGAACTTTTAAACAAAATTCTATGAAATTTTTTAGCAAGTCTTAAGTTAACAGAAATTCATATTATATAATTCAAATTCATATTCACACTTGGTGATGAAATGTTCATAAAAGTAAGAAGAGATACTATAATCATTTTAACACTCGCATTTTTATTAATAGTATCAGGGAGGGTCATGAGTTATATGGCGTTTGCCGAATCTCCTGCTACAGATCAGGGAATACCCATATCTGGAGTCATGATAAAAGGAAATAATCTCGTACCAACTGATTCTATTCGAGCTAATATATATGCATCAGGTTTAAGGCCAGGAAGTTACATCAACGGAAGTACATTAATTACAGACAAACGAGAATTGCCTTTAAATGAAGCAATAAATAATGCCCAGCAATTTGCAACGTTGACGACCATTCCCGGTACAAGACTAACACCTATAGTAGCTGCAGATGTTAAAGTAGACAGCACAACAGGAAGTGTCACAGTAACTGTTGTTGAAGACTGGTCACAGGTAGTAGTAAATACAACGTCAAGTACTACAAGTTCATACACAACGGGGTAAAAATATATGAAAATTCCGCAAAGACTTCAAGGAAAATATGTAAAAGGAATATTAGTATTCCTAATCACAGTTGCAATGATTATTGGACCTGCTGCAGCAACCTGTAACATAATCGTTATAACAGACCCTACAGGAAAGGATCCAAATGGCGCAGCAGCAGGGAGTATGTCATTCCAGAACAACATGTTTCAGTCAACTTTCTTATCCTCATCAAGCGGCCATTTTGCTATACTCTCCGGGGGTGAAGGGTCATCTACACCCAGGCTGCAGGCTATTGTTGCATCTGTAAAAGCTATGGAAGCTGGAGCTTCCCCACAAGCAGCAGCGAACCTCGCAAATTCATACAGTGGAATCAGGGTCCTGGTTGGAACCGCTACTAAAGGTGCGGCAGTAGGAGGATCATACGACGTTTACGTGGTTACTGTGTCAAATAATGGGACCATTACAGTAACACCTCACTCATCAGATGGAACCGCAGTTTTACCTGCAGGGACAAGAGGAGCTATTATTCACTTAAGAAACACCGAAGGTAACCCGATGTATGGAACAGCTTCTAAAGTACGTCAGGAAACTGCAGTAAACATGGGTAAAATGATAAGAGACGGTTATTCTGCAACTTACATACTGGGACAAGCATTTGGAGAAGTAGCAAATGATTCCGGTGAAAAGTACGGTGGTGGTGGAGTTAACCTTGTTTCAGGAATCACAACTGGAGACATGTTCACTCCAGCTCAGTTAAACACAACCGGTTATGCTATGAACACTCCCTATGCTAAAATAAGTACATCCAGCGACGGATGGAGTATAGGTTATCCCGCAGCAGAGCAATACCAAACCGATCCATATGATGGTTCACCACTCAAGATAGAGTATGCTTATGAAGCACTTATAAATGCCATTACAGTTACAGGGCAAACCGTACAGGTTTCTGTTTATGGAAGTGACGATATAGGTATTTCAGAAACTACACAAGAAATTGTAGCTGCAACTGTAAAGAAATATGGTTACGATAACGTTCAAATAGCAAACAGAATCAATACAGCAATAGACAGTGGAACTATTGTAGGCGTTAACCATGTAGAACCTAAAGATATCAACGTCAAGTCAAGTTCAAGGGCAGTAGGAGTCTATTACAAACCTCTCGGTAACGACAGGTCTTCCCCACCATGGAATTTACCAATAAGTTCTTCACTTTTAGACTTAATTGGAAATATCCAAACTGCAATCGGTTTAATACTGGTACTCCTGGTTCTGTTTAGAAGTACTCTAATCAAATCATTCATGAGATAATGAAAAAGGATTTTACAATCCTTTAACTTTTTTAATTTTATTTTAATTAATTATTTCACAGTATATATCAAAATAAAGATTTCTACCAACGCATTTTATACTATTTTAAGCAACACATTCTTTTCAATTAATTCACTATTTTTTAAGTTTTAAAAATTATCATTGATTTCATCACCCCTCGCTAAACCATTGCTAAAAAACAATACGAAACATGGTATTTCACTAGAATTGGCAGATAGCTAATATTTAAATAATTTGAAGGTAATAATTAATATTATCAAAATAAATGATGATATTATGGAGAGAAATTTTAAATTAATCTTCAACGAATTATTGTCAATTTTTATGTTAGCTAATGCTTTGTTTTTAATGATTTTAAGGGTTTATGTGGATTTTAATTCAAAATTATCCTCTTTAATCACACAAAATATAATAAAATTTGATTTACTTGTTTTTCCAGATAATTATGCCTGTAATTTTTAAATCAAATAAGATGCTGTAACGCTAAGGTAATGAGTGATAAAATGAATGCAGAAATAGTAAAAAATAAAGATTCTGAACCTGGAATGGTAGTTCTGGCCACCCTTATTCTAGTAGCTGCAGTAGCCAATTTAAATTTATCAGTTGCTAACGTAGCTCTGCCTTCTATAGGTTTAGCTTTTAATGCTTCGCAAGTTCAGATTAATATGGTAGCTGTAGGCTTCTCACTTGGCCTGGCTTCTTCAGTACTATGGTTTGGTGCTTTAGGTGACCACTACGGCAGAAAAATGATGCTTATAATAGGAACTATCATATCCATACCTGCATCTTTAATTGCAGGTTTTGCCCCAACTGTTGATGTGCTGGTTTTAGCCCGTATAATGGGAGGTTTAGCTGCAGGGATGTCATTTCAAACCACTTTAGCAATAATAACTGCATTGTGGTCAGGCCCTAAGCGGACAAGATCTATTGCACTTTGGTCAGGTGTGGGCGCCGCTATTGCAGCTCTAGGGCCTCTTCTCTCAGGATATCTTCTTATATCCCATGATTGGGGATCTGTATTTTTAATTACACTGCCTCTGGCAGTAATATCATTAATTATGGCCATTAAGTTCGTTCCATCCCATGTAAATGAGACAAAAAATCCAGTGGACAACCTTGGAGGATTAATGTCTCTTATTCTTATAGGAATATTAATTTTAGCTATTAACTTTGCTCCAGTACCAAGTATAAGGACTTTCGTAGTTGTTTTAATAATTATGGCAGCCATAATTGGATTTTTATTCATAAAACACCAGAGGAGTATACCTAATCCCCTTTATGATCTGAAAGTCGCTAGCCGACTGATTTTCTGGGTAGCGGCAAGTGCAGGGATAATTGTTTTTGGAGCATTAATGGGTGCTATGTATATTGGACAGCAGTTTTTACAGAATGTTTTAGGTTATTCCACCTTTGATGCAGGACTTTCAATTATACCTGCAGCGATTCTCATGATCCTGGTGGCACCGAGGTCTGCCAAGCTAGTGGAATCACACGGGTCCCGTTTCACGCTTCTTGCAGGTTATTTATTCTGTTTGTTAGGATTCTTGACCATGTTATTACTATGGAACGAAGGCATACCCTACTGGAAAGTCGGAATGGCTTATGCATTAGTCGGAATTGGAGTTGGACTAGCAGGGACTCCAGCATCCCATTCTCTTACTGGATCCGTTCCAGTTAAACGTGTGGGTATGGCCTCAGGTACAGCAGACCTGCAGCGTGATTTTGGTGGTGCAATTATGACATCTATCTTCGGTACACTACTTACAGCAGGCTATGCTTCTGCATTTGCTGCAAAAATCAATAATGCCCCTCAACAAATCTCAGCCAGCGTGGAAACAACACTCCAAAAATCATTTGCCAGCGCTACCACCCTCGCTCAACAGTACCCCCAATATTCAGACCAGATCATATCTGGAGCAAAAGCCTCATTTTTAGCCGGAGACAGATGGGCCTATCTTGCAGGAATTATTGCCATTTTAGTTGGGGCTGCAATTGTATTTTATAAGTTTCCAAATATGGAAGAAGAAAAAAAATTACTTGACCAATACTATAAAGAAGATACAAAGACAGAAAATATGGAAGAGAAAAAATTAGAATAATTCCCCTGGTGATTTTATGTTTGAAATCATTTTCTTTTTTATAATGCTCATGGTAGTAGCGATTTTTTCTCGTTTAATTGGCAAACTTCCAGTTAGTTTCCAGATGATATTTATTGTAGCAGGAATGTTTACAGGGTGGCTTGTTACAGGATATGTAGACATTACAAAACCGCCATATTCAACTATAATTTTTTTAATTGCAGAAATAGCTCTTGTTCTTGTTCTTTTCAGTGATGCATCTCGAGTAGGATTAAAAGCACTGGATAATAACCTGAGTACCCGACTACTGACCATAGGTTTACCTATTACTATTATTTTAGGAGTGGTGATAGCAACCTTACTATTCCCCGACGTACCCTGGTGGGTAGCAGGCATTATAGGTGCTGCGCTAGCTCCAACAGACGCAGCATTGGGACAAATAGTAGTTCAAAACAAAAAAGTACCTGAAAGAATACGCAAAACAATAGAAGTAGAAAGTGGATTAAATGATGGGGGTTCAGTTCCTTTCCTTTTAGTTTTTATAGCCATTGGTTTGGCAGCAGAAACTTTTAGACCAATTGGGTACTTCATTCAGGTGGCCCTAGAACAAATTGGTTTTGGGATAATTGTAGGTTTGATCGTTGGAATTGGGGGAGGGTGGCTGGTTTTAAAAGCCAGGGATAAAGAATGGATCACTCCCAACTTCCAGAGAATAGCTTTTCTGGCAATGGCAATACTCACATTTCTTATAGCAGATCAATTAGGAGGAAGTGGATTTATAGCGGCTTTTATCGGTGGTTTGGCATTAGGATATGTTGTTAAAGATGCAGGAAAAATTCTAATAGATTTTTCCGAAACAGAAGGGCAGTTGCTGAATTTAACAGTTTTTTTCCTATTAGGAATAGCAGTTCTTCCCCTGCTCTTGAATGTAACATGGCAGATAATTCTCTATTCTATTTTAAGTTTAACAATCATTCGGATGTTGCCTGTTGCAGTATCATTGATTGGGACTAAATTAGACATTGATACCCTCCTTTTTATAGGTTGGTTTGGCCCTAGAGGTTTAGCATCAATAGTACTTGCACTTTTAGCTTTAGAGGAATTAAAAGTATTCCCTGGAGACAGCACTTTTATTTCAGTTGTTTTCATCACAGTGCTGATAAGTGTTTTTGCACATGGGTTTACAGCTTCCCCTTTATCAACCATTTATTCAAGAAAAATAAACCATGAAGAAGTGGAAATAGAAACAAATGATGAAAAAGAATCATTACCTCCAAAAAGCGGGTGATTATAAGATTTTTCAGCGTTATCTAAATAAATTGATTTTGTGTATAACTATTTATTCCTCTTTTTTCTGCTTATTATCTGTTAACTGTACATCTTCATCATCACTGGCCATAAGTAAGGCCAGCCATCGTGTTTCGTCAAAATTTTCCAGATATTTTATGATGATAAGCGTCAACGGCACGCCAAGGAAAAATCCAACAGGCCCCAAAATCCATCCCCATACAAACAGTGAAGCAAATACAACATAAAATGACATTTGAAGCCCTTTTCCGGTTAATCTGGGAAATATATAGCTTTCTGCAATGATATTAATTGTAATAAAGAAAAGTCCCATTATTATAGCTGCCTGTATTCCATATTTACTCCAGGCCACCAGCACAGGAGGAATCGCTGCTATTACAATACCCCAATATAGAATAAATCCAAGTATAAATGTTAATAAACCTCATAGTACTGCAAAATTAATGTCAAATATGAAAAGAACACCTGCAACGCCTATACCATAAATAAGATTTATCTTTACCCTGATTATAAAATATTTAATGAAATCGCCGACAAGAGCAAAAGTTTTATTTAAAATAAGATTATCTTCACCTAATCCTTTGATCAATCTTTTTTTATTTGAGGAAGCTCATAAACCAGGAATATCACCACAAATATAATAAAAGTACCATCTGCTATAATTCCATTTATATCTGTTATAGGTATATTGGAAACAATAAACTCAATTATTTGATTTCCGTATTGTGCAGAAATTAGGTGATTTTATCGATAAACTAGGGGAGTGCCTGTACTAATTGAGACAATGTTACTACCAGAAATGCTAATATTCCAAGACCCAAATAAAAATTCCCAGAAGAGTTATCACCATTCCAATGTTGTAAGAGAGACCTCTTTTTTCCAACCATTTTAAAAACAGGTAGATAAGTAAGCTCAAGAATATAGAAAGCAGTATAAGGCTAGTTATAGGTGCAGTAAATTTCAATGCAACTACTGCAGATAAAATAACCACAATTACAATAATCTGCTGAGAATTGAGGTATTTTAAAGTTATCAACCATTTTTTGGCTCTTTATTCCAATTTAAATAATAATCAAAAAAAATGAAAAGTTTTAGAATTTTTGATCTATATTGACAACCCCCATATTCTCAGATGTACTTCGAGTCTGTACAGTACTTCCACCCTGAAGCAACTGTATAATTAAAGTATCATTGCCTTTATTCTCTATAGAAACCGTGACATGACCTGGATTAGGGCCTAAATTATAACTAGCATTCCCTGTTCCATTAATTTGCACATTTCCATTTGTATATGCATAGTCACCAGTCCACGGACTATTCGATATAATTTGTAAGGTTACATTAGAGCTACTTTGATTTGAAATATTGGCACTGTTGTTTGTTGACATATCACTACTTGTGCACCCAGAAGCAAAAACAACCAGTATAGAGACAGCTAATATAATTCCCGCAATTTTTTTCATGATAATTTCCTCTTGCCCATAATTTTACCATGAAGCCATTTTATACATAATAATCCACATTTTATTTTTATTCAAACAACAGATCATACTCATCTTCTGTTATTACTCCTTTATTTTTCAGTAATTTAGCTAGTTTCTTTAATGTATCAAAATCAACAGACTCTCCCATGTTATTTTGTTCATCCGATGGCTTGTTAGATTCATTCATTGCCATCATTCTCCTTCTTGTTCTTCTTCTAGCTCCGCCACGCCCTAAAGGTCCTAAATCAGGCATAATATCACCTTTTTAGTTAAATTAATATATCTTTTTTAATTTTTAAAGAGACGGGCTTGCATATTTTAAATAATTTTAAATTTCTGATTTTCCAGTACTTACCAAATCAGATGGATTAACAAAGAATAGAGCTATTCCATCAATTATCAGCCAGATTCCAATTAACAAAGCAAGGTAATAAGGGTCCCATGCAAATGAAGCTAGTATTATATATAATATACCCAGTATGACACCTATACCTCCAGATCCTTTAGCTGCTGTTCCTTGTTTAGCAAATAGTGACATTATACCTGAAATTATCAGGAAAAAACCTGCAAAGAAGAGAGCTATGCTTGCTAAGAAGCTAAATGCAAGTATATGCCCAAATAAACCTATTCCACAAATTACTGCTACGAGTCCAAGTATTAAAAATGCAATACTTGCGGCTTTGCTTGCTCCCCATGTCCCAAAACTCTGTGCTAATAACCAGATTCCTAAAAACACTACAGCCAATCCTGCTAGGACACTGGCTGTTAAAATACTTAACAATGGGAAAGCAATGACCAAAATACCTAAAATTACAGCTAAAATACCTAACAACGCGTTGTTACCTTCAGCCATATAACATACCCCCTTTTATTTTTTAAGCAAGCCCTAATAAATTATTATATTAATAAATATAAATAATTATTTATTACTAGTACGTGGTAGCCCATATGCCCAGAATTAATTTGAGGAATATTAACAACAGAATTAAAAGCATGATAATTATAGTTACCTGATACTCCAAATGAGATATGATTAAATAAAAATTGAAGAGTGGTTAAACTTTAAAAATGAGAACTATAAGTAGAGAACAACCGGAAATAATTTATTAAATATGGCCACATAGCCTGTAAAAAAATTTAACAGATTTGTTTATCTGAAAATGTATACCTATATCTTGAAGAAGATGCTTTCATAACCGATTTAAAATCATTGCAAAAACATGCTAAATAATCTGAAATTAGTAGCCTAATGGATAAACTTAAAAATCAATGGGACTGCTTGATCATAAGTGATCAATGGAAAAAAATTTGAAAATATAGAAAAGAAATGTTTTACCTTTTAAACAATCCCTCATTAATTATACAGCTACATAAGATAAATTTAAATACAGTAATCTTAGATATAATAACCCTTATACCATTAATTGAATCCTAAATACTAATTTTATATTTTTAAAAAGTAAAGAATATTTAATTAGAAATCATCTACAATACTTATATATCCACAAAAATAAGTTTAAAAATTAAATTTTATTTAATTAATCATATCAAAAATAATTACACCGGTGAAAAAATGACCCTAATTTTAATACGTGCAAACAGTCAAGGAAAACTATTGAATGCCATTGCAGACATTGAAAGGCATGCTAATTTAAAAATATCAGGAAACCCAAAGATAATTGAACCCCAAATTGCAGACAAACTGGCTAAAGGCATTCTTAAGCAGAATTTAAGATCAAAATGTGAAATAGCAGCTCTCTTAAAAGTTTTAGACGATACAACAAAAAGTATAATGCATATTAAAAAAATACACCCGCCAGCACATATTGTCGTTATAAGTGAAGAATATAAAGAATTTGAAGAAATAAAAAAGATGTTTAATAGGTTACCTGTACTTAAAGGCTATTATTCACATAAATCAGTTCCTTCAAATTAAAATTCTTTATTTAAAAGCAATGATATTATTTTTCAGCTTTAATTAAAAATTCGCGTATTGAAATACCAATTACTCCTCCAATAAGGCCAAAGAGGGCAAGGATTAATATGGCACCGCTCATTTCAAAAATGAATATTTCTATATTAAAGAGGACATCATCAATAAATAAAAAATTACCTCTAAGGCTTAAAATTAAGATTGCAGCTATTACACCAACTACAATTCCATTTATAGCCCCATCTTCACTTTTTCCTCCAGCAATTAGCGATGCAACTATTCCCCCAATTAGAAGCAGTAACAATGCATAATTCGAATCTACAAATATTAAAGTAGGGATCACTACAATTAAAATGCCTACAATAATTGCCACAGCCCTCAATATCCATTTATTAGATGTAGATTTTAGCACATTTTTATTAGCATCAGAATTATTTTCTTCATTTTTGGTATCTTTTATCATTTTACCACATGATTTACAGTATTTTTCACCTGCAGAATTCTCAATTCCACAGTCAGGACAAATATTAAATTCATTTATAGGGTCTAATTCTTCGTCGAAATGCGCATTAAAATTTTGAACATATCTGAGGGTTCCCCCACACTCACATGCCTCAAATTCATCCGGCTTTTCTCCCTCTTTAAGCTTGTAATAGCCACCACATTTCTTGCAGATAAGATAAGACATCTAAACACATCAACTGAGATAATCTACTATTATTATTTGTTTTGCATGCTTAATAAATTTTTAATAATGCAGAATAAATAATGACCTTAATCAGGATTAAATGTCTTTTTATTTTTCAAAATGACAATCATAACTCCCGGGAATATCATAGCAGCTGCAAAAGCAAACAAAAATGAATTAATATGCGCCGAATAAGCCCAACAGCTGCATAAACCATAGATATACCCAAATTAGATATTGTAACCATAGAAATAAAACGGTTGAATTTCATACGGCCAATTCCTGCAAATAACACTGAAGTTTCAGCAAGTAGTGGAACTGAACGTGAAATAATAATTATCCAATCCCCATATTTTTTTTGAAGAGATTCAAATCCAGAAATTTCTTTTGTATCTACCAATCGAAGAACTGCAGCACGTCCAAATTTAGCCCCAATCCAGTAACCTATTAAACAGCTGATTGTCATACCCACTAAAGAAATAATAGTTCCACCTATAAATCCCAGAAAATAGCCCCCAGCTGTACTTAATATACTAGATGGAACTGGAGCTATAACATCAATAGATAATAAAGATCCAATAACTAAGCTTGCAATTAGATTAGAAGGTTCAGATTGAAAAAAACTATTAGTCCAGTTATCTAAAGGATCTCCAAATAAAACAAAAGAGATTAAAAGCAGAATTAAAATTGCAGATGTTAATAATATCCCTTTAATTCCAATACGAGTTTCTAAATTTATTTTATTTTGCAAGATTTAACTCCTACAACCATCACATGCATAATACTTATATTAAAATTAATATTAATATGTAACCTAAAATAAATAATTTTATTGAAATTCTGCAAAATAGTGTAAATTCATTGCTTAATTAATTTAAATTCAATTATACCATTAGTAAAAACCTATAGAATCTAAATTAAATTAAAAAAATTGGATTAAAAGTCGAATTTAATAGTAATAATAATATAATAAGCCTCAGATCGCCCATCATTCATCACGTATCAGAGCTCATAGGGTTCATCACTGGCTTAAAATTAGATTTTAAATTATAGAATAAATAGTTTGTGGATTAAATAATTAAAAAAGAAAAAAATAGTTTAACCGTACATTACGCCGGCTTCTCTTCTAACTTCTTCTTCTTTCTCAAGACCTACAATTTTATCAATTGCATCCATGAAGTCGTTCATTGTAACGCTGGATCTCTCTTCCCTTATTGCAAACATACCTGCTTCTGTACAGATAGCTTTAAGGTCGGCACCAGAAGCACCTTCAGTTAATGATGCAACAAGTCTTATATCCACTTCTTCTTCTAAGGACATATTTCTAGTGTGGATTTTTAAGATCTCCATTCTACCGTCTTCATTTGGAATTGGAACTTCTATGAACCTGTCAAATCTTCCAGGACGTAAAAGTGCAGGGTCTAATATATCTGGCCTGTTGGTCGCTGCAACGATTCCAACATCTCCCCTGGCTTCGAAACCGTCCATTTCTGCAAGTAGCTGCATGAGCGTCCTTTGAACTTCTCTGTCACCACTTGTTGAACTTTTGAGTCTCTTAGCTGCAATTGCATCTATTTCATCAATGAAGATGATACTTGGTGCTTTCTCTTTTGCAAGTTCGAATACACCTCTAACTAATCTTGCACCTTCACCAATGTATTTTTTTACAAATTCAGATGCAACAATTTTTATGAATGTTGCATTGGTCTCATTTGCAACTGCCTTTGCAAGAAGAGTCTTACCTGTTCCTGGAGGACCGTATAAAAGTACTCCTTTTGGAGGTTCAATTCCAATATTTGCAAATAATTCTGGTTTTTTAAGCGGTAATTCTACTGTTTCCTTAATTTCAACGACTTGTTCTTCAAGTCCACCAATTTGCTCGTAACTTACGTCTGGTTTTTCTTCTACTTCCATACCGCTGATTAGAGGATCTTTCTCAGATGGTAGTACATTTACGATACTAAATGTTTGCTGATTTAAAGCAACCCTTGAGCCTGGTTCTAATGATTTTTTATCTAATAAACGTGAATAATTTATAACGAAATGAGGTCCTGTGCTGCTTTTTACTACAAGTTTTCCGTCTTCTAAAACTTCAGTTATAGTAGCCACTACAAGAGGAGGGGACCTAAACCTTTCAATTTCGCCTCTTAGAGATTTTACTTCTCTGTCGAGCCTCATCTTTTCATTTTCAACTAAAACTTTGTCTTTCTCAAGCTTTCTAACTTTCCACATCAAATTTCTTTTAGTTTTAGTATTCTCCTCCTTTAGGAGTTTAATTTCCTTCTTAAGATCTTCAGTTTTTTTCATTATATTTCGGGACATGTCTTCCATGATCCTTATTCACTCCTGAAATTTTTATTAAATTGAAAATATTTATTAATTAATTCAGTCATATTTTTGTTTTAATAATATTTAAATATTGAGGGTACACAATATAATAGAAAAGTATAATTTAACGTTTTTTTTAAAAAACCAATCAAAATAAAGTTTTTCATATCTCCAAATTGTAAAAAATTTTATTTCAAATATTGGAAAATAATAAATTATAGAAAATAAATGCACTTTCACCTGCATAAATTCATAAATTTATGAAAATATTTACAACATACATTTAAAGAAGCTAATCAAAGAGACATAAATATTATAAAGAAGAATAAAAAAAGTATAAATACTTAAACAAGAACAACTGTTCGTTTTATTGCATTATCAATATTATATATTACACTTACATGAAAATACAAAGTGATCAGCATGAGATGCGAGATATGTGGAAAGAAAATAGTTGGAGAACCAGTGAAAACAAAAATTGAAAGCTCAATTATGGTTACATGTAATGAATGTTCTAAATTCGGAAAAGTACAGAGAGAACCACCAAAAGCAAGGAAACCAAGGCCAGTAAGAAGAAGTCCTAAATTCAGGGAACCTTCAGAAGAAGTTATCGAAGATTTCAAAGATATTATACGAGAAGGCAGGGAAAGAAAAGGTTGGACACGTGAAGTGCTTGCTGAAAAAGTATATGAAAAAGCATCTGTGGTTAACAGGGTTGAATCTGGAAAAATGGTTCCAGATATTAAACTTGCAAAAAAATTAGAAAAAATACTGGACGTAACGCTCATTGAAAAAACCGACGATGGAAAACAGGAAGATTTAGGCCCGCGGGCCAGAAGAGGAGCCACAATCGGAGATATAGCTCGGATTAAGAGGAACTAAATCCAATTTGAAAAAATATCAGAAATATATTTTTTCAACTTCTTTTTATTTTCTAATAAATATCAAATAAATCGCCTAAAACAACTTTTTTATCAGTTTTAATCAATTTAGGGATTTTTCCGACCGTTCCGGCAGATTCGCCGACCACAATCATAACACCCCTAAAATAAGGTTTAAAGTCTTCAGCCCTTGCCAGGCAGTTCTGCACAGCATCCTGTTCTAAATCACCTTTAGCTTCATTTGCAATGCTTGTTGCAAGCGCGTCGGCAATGCTGGCATGGTCTGCAAATACAGTTACAGAATCTGCCCTGCCTAAACTTATAGAATGCCCAACAGTTCCAGAAGAGGTGCATATTCCCATTGGAGTTTTTTCGTATTTTATTTTAAAACCGATCTGTCCAGAAAGTGATGAAGTTCCGGCGTAAAGGCCCATTACCACATTTTTATTAGTTTTGATGGCTATATCCCCACCGTTTTCTACAACTGCATATTTTGCACTGTTTTCTATTAAGAAATTCATTGAGAGTTCAGATATCGTTCCTGCAACAGCGGCCATAGGACCTACTTCTGCAATTTTACCTGCTTTTGCCATTACGTTAGCTATAAAAGGTGCATCTTCAACTTCTACCGGCTCAAAAGATATTAAAAATTCCTTATTCTTTCTAATATAATTTATAAGCTCCATACGCTGGCTTAAAATAAAATTAGGAAGTTTATGATTTATTAAGTCTGTCTTAAGTAAAATGTTAGTTTCATCAAGCCTAATTCTTTCTGTGATCATCGTGGTTAGTTTGTCTTACATAAAATATTTAGATTACTAATTCTAAATTATGCATAGATAAAACACAGAAAGGATCATAATTAAATTTAGTTTATCCCTCCTAAAGTAGTGAAAAATAAGTGGTGATTTTATGAGACACACAAAAGATATTCGTTCAGGAGAAAGAATTTTATTTGAGACCAAGCCTCGCTTTTTTATGTATTTAAAATCAGCTGTAATTAAATTCATCGCATTAATTGTAGTTATATATCTTTTCGAGCCAGTAGTATCTCTCGTTGCAAGTATACAAAATTATATCATAAAATATATCCAGGTTCCACTTGTAGAAGCTACCACCATAATCCTGTTCTTTTTAATGCTTATTTTGATTCTCTGGATTATATGGGATATACTTTCATGGGAATACACAACATATACCCTTACAAACTACAGAGTTATTCTGGAAAAGGGAATAATCCGTAAAAACAAATCATATATGCATTATGATAAAATTCAAGATGTTAATGTTTCACAAGGATTAATAGAACGATTAACCTCCAGTGGAGATATATCAGTATATGGAGGTCATGAAAATACCAGAATAATACTCAATGATATTCCAGATCCTAAAAAAGTAGAAGATAGAATAAACCAGATGATTGAAGGGGACTACATAGTTGAAAAACCATCTGGCCCCAAAAAGATTAAAGATTCGGTAATGGACAGATATGACAAAAAATTTAAGAGATATTAATTAAAATCTTAAATAGTTGTAGTTACAAACTTCAAATGTACTCTTCTAACACTAATTTAACATATATTACAGGTATTTCCTGTTTTTTACAGTCCCCGAAAACATGTTTTCGTGGTTTTACATGGAATGAGATGAAATAGCGTTGTTAACGGATAAGATAACATGAAAAATTATGATGTGGCTATAGTCGGAGCCGGACCTGTAGGCTCAACATTTGCAAGATATATGGCAGGAAAAGGGCTTAAAGTAGCAATATTCGAGAAAAAAAAGGAAATAGGAGTACCTCTACAGTGCGCGGGACTTCTAGGTACCAAAATAAAAGATGTGAATGTTCTACCTGATGAATTTATACTTAATGAGATATATGGGGCCTGTTTATATTCTCCGTCCAGTACTATGATCTCTATGCATAAAAAAGAAGAGCCTTTAGCCTACGTTTTAGATAGAGTTGCATATGACAAATATCTAGCACAATTAGCAGTGGATAAAGGAGCAGAGCTTTTTTTAAACCATCGAGCAGAAAAAATAGACATAGAAAATGGAGAGATATACTTCAAAGATAAAAAAATATCTGCTGAAATTATTGTAGGTGCTGATGGCCATTCATCCATAGTATCTGAAGCTTTTAACAACGATACCAAATATGTACATGCAAGCCAGTATTTAATCGAAGCTGGAGAAAATGCATTTAAAGAAGATTATTTTCAGGTATATGTGAATTCAAAAATATCTCCAGGGTTTTTATGGGTTATTCCAATTTCAGAATCCACTGCAAGGGTAGGTCTATTTGGTGATTTTGATTATAAGGATTTAAGTGAGATTTTAAATGATTTTTTAAAAAACAATGAAACTTTAAGAAATGCAAAAATTTTAAAAAAATATCACGGTAAAATTCCCATATATGACCCTAAAAAAGACATAGTAAAAAACAGGGCCATACTTATAGGGGACGCAGCTTCCCAGGTTAAACCAACTACAAGTGGCGGACTTATAATAGGATTTAATTGCGCAAAAATCGCTTCAGAAGTGGTATATGAAGCAATTAGTTCTCAAAACATTGATATTTTAAAGAAATATCAAAAAAGATATAAAAAAATGTATAATACAGAACTTAAAATGCAGCTCAAAGTACAGGATACCTACAAATCCCTGGATGATGAAAATCTTGACTCTGTAATTTTAAAACTTAAAGAAAAAGAAGTAGGAAAAATAGTTTCTGAATATGGAGATCTAGATTCCCAATCACCACTCATGATAAAATTAATAAAAAACGGAGTAATTTTCTCAGTTCTTCCTAAACTGCTGTCACGTAAAATATTTGGTTTATAAAATTAACATACTTTTCATTACTTATTTTAAAAATAGTTAGTTCAAATGAAAAATTATTTTGTTTAATTTGAACCGTAATTAAGTAATTTATTAAAGGTGAAACCCCCAACTATCAGTTAATCTATGAAATATAAAAAAATAAATACCACTCAACTCATTAAAAGGTGTCTAATCTATGGAAATAATCTTCATTTTATCCGGTGAAAACGAAACTTTACCAAAAGCAGAAGTAACAGCAAGTTTAGAGGCTGAAAATGTCTCCTTTAATATAAAATATCATCAAAATGGAATTTTAATTATTGAAATTGCAGATGAAGACTCTGCAGTTATTGAGGTAATTGGTAAAAAAGTTGCCTATACCCATGAGATATGTAAATTACTGTTTAAAACCAGTACTCCTCATTTAAACGATGATATCCAAAAATACCCCTGGAAAGATATTATTAGTCAAGATTATGCAGTAAGGGTTAAAAGAGTAGGCATTGACCCTGATTTTAACTCCCAAGCCATGGAAATCGAGCTTGGAGGTATCATTAAAAAAGAGTTAGGAGATAAGGCCAAAGTAAATCTTGAGAACCCAGATACTTTTTTAAGAACCATCGTACTTGATGATTCTGTTATAGTCAGTAAACAACTGGTTAAAAGAAGTAAAAAACATTATAATGACTTAAAGCCCCATAAAAGGCCATTTTTCTATCCAGGATCCATGAGCCCTAAACTGGCAAGGGGAATGGTTAATTTAGCACGGGCCAAAAAAGGAAGGGCTGTTCTAGACCCATTCTGCGGAACAGGGGGCATTTTAATAGAAGCAGGAATAGTAGGGGCCAGAGTAATAGGAACTGATATAGACGAGAAAATGGTTGAGGGAACTAAAAAAAATCTTGAGTACTGCAATATTAAAGATTATAATATTTTTCAGGGAGATGCAAGGTATATTACCATTGAAGAAAAAGTCGATGCTATTGTAACTGATCCTCCTTATGGTATCTCAGCTTCAACAGCAGGTATAGACAGCAAAAAGATTTATGAAGAATCCCTTGTATCTATGCAAGAACTGCTAAAAGAAGACGGATATATCTGTATGGCAACTCCCCACTACCTGGACATCCATGAACTTGTGAGTCATACTAAATTTAAAATAATAGAACAATACAAGATAAGAATGCATAAAAGTTTAACCAGAGTTATCTCTGTACTTACAAAAAAATAAAGTTTATAAATTTAAAATAAAAAGAGGAATTCCTTTGAACGCTAGAATATTAGATACAACACTTAGAGACGGCGAACAGACCCCTGGAGTTTCTTTAACTCCCGATGAGAAGCTGCGAATGGCCCTAAAACTTGACGAACTTGGTGTAGATGTTATTGAGGCAGGATCTGCCATTACATCAATTGGTGAAAGGGAAGGAATTAAAAAAATCACTGGTGAAGGGCTTTCTACTGAAATATGCAGTTTTGCAAGGGCTGTTAAAGTCGATGTAGACGCTGCATTGGAATGTGACGTAGACAGTGTTCATCTGGTTATTCCAACATCTGATCTTCATATAAAATATAAGTTAAAGAAAACAAGGGAAGCAGTTAAAGACCTTGCAATTGAAAGCACACAGTATGCTGTCGATCATGGACTGCTTGTAGAACTTTCTGCAGAAGACTCAACCAGAAGCGACCTTGATTACCTCACGCAGGTGTTCCAAGAAGGAATAGATGCTGGCGCAAAAAGGATATGTGCATGCGATACCGTTGGAATGCTTACTCCTGAAAAAGCCTATGAATTTTACGGACATTTATCAAAACTTGATGCACCTTTAAGCGTTCACTGCCACAACGACTTTGGACTCGCTGTTGCAAATTCACTTTCAGGTTTAAGGGCTGGTGCAAGTCAGGCCCATGTTACAGTAAATGGAATAGGTGAAAGGGCAGGAAATGCATCTTTAGAAGAATTAGTGGTTTCATTATATTCACTTTACGGTGTGGAAACAAATATAAATATAGGAATGTTATATGAAATCTCTAAAATGGCCTCAAGGTTAACCAATGTTCCACTACAGCCAAATAAAGCCATTGTTGGAGAAAACGCGTTCACCCATGAATCAGGCATACACGCAGACGGTGTAATTAAAAAAGCCGAAACATACGAGCCTATAACCCCAGAACTTGTAGGACATAAACGTAGATTTGTAATGGGTAAACACATAGGGTCAGGCCTGCTCAAAAAGCGGCTTCAAGAGATGGGACTGCGTGTAAATGATGAAAAACTCAACCAGATATTTACAAGGGTAAAAGCTCTGGGAGATAAAGGTAAATGCGTTACAGATGTAGATTTACAGGCAATTGCAGAAGATGTACTTGGAATAGTGGCCGAAAAAGTGGTTGAGCTGGAAGAGCTTACCATTGTTTCAGGAAATAAAATTACTCCAACCGCATCGGTAAGACTTAATATTAACAACAATGAAGTTCTTGAAGCGGGAATAGGTATAGGTCCAGTAGATGCAGCCATAGTTGCTGTTAAAAAGAGCATAGCTGATTTTGCAGATATAGAACTTGAACAGTACCACGTAGATGCTATAACTGGAGGTACCGACGCACTGATTGATGTAATTGTCAAGCTCAAACATGAAGACCAAATTGTGACTGCAAGGAGTACACAACCTGATATCATAAATGCAAGTGTAGAAGCTTATTTAAGTGGAATTAATAAAATATTAGGCGATAAAAAAGATATTAAAAAGATAAAAGAAGGGGACCTCTAAAACAGGTTTTTCTCTTTTAAAATACTTTTTTTTAATTTAGATTCTTTTTATGGTTATAATAACCTAATTTGGAGCTCTCTTTACATTGCGATATTTCACATAACCATAAAACCATCTTATGGACCATATAATGTGAAATCCAGACCACCAGATAATTCCAATGAAATAAACCATTATCCCTAAAAAGATATTGATCAATGCCACCATTAAAAAAACAATGGGATTTCTATAAAAAAATGATGTAACTCCCATAAACTGTTGTATAGTCGATGAAAAGAAAATTGTGGGGTTAACACCTATTAAAATCCATAGTAACAAACCAAAAGTCCCCAGAATAATTCTAAATACTGCTCTAGCTGGAGATAATTTTTTTTCAAGATCTGCTGCTAATTTTTTTTCATTACTAACTGTATCCTTTTTACCTTTTCTCAAGAAATTATCCCCCATTATTTTTAAAAGTAAATTGAACCTTAATAAACATTTCTTAAATTACAGGCAGTGTTTATTCTATTTAAAAAATAAAAAATATATTTTAACTTAATTAAATAAACACAACACCTGCATTACACGCATAAATACCAAATAAAAGCTTTTTAGAGACTATATTCTCTATTTAAGTATGTATAAATAATCAAGTCTTTAACTTAATTTTTAAATATTTTAATTAGCAGTGATGATGCTTAATTTTACCAGATGATCTATATATTTAGAAAATTAAATAATAGTTTTTATATATTAAATGATATGGAAACCAAAAATGAATCATATCAAGTTAATATTGAAGAATCATTTTTAGAAATTATTAAAGATTTTAAGGACTCTTACAGCGGTCTTTTTATTAAAGGCGTTACAGATCCCCAGGTTATAAAAGAAGGAAATCTAGAGAAAATAGGAGAATCACTGACAAGAATATCTGAATTTTTAGACAACAGACTTCAAGATCTAAAATTTGAAGCCAGTGAAGAAAAAGTCAATGAAATAAATTCACGTCTAAAAACTGCTGTAAAAGTGGTCAATGAAATGGGAAATGAAATAAAATCATTAGAAAACCATGAACCAAAAGATTACCACTGGTATGTAGTTGGAACACTTACTGTGGTTTTAATAGGCTTATTTGATTATATTGAGATTTATATGGAACACCACCCCTAATTCAAATAATCATCAACAAAAAATTTAAAAGACCCGCTGTCTTAACTAATAGTTGACTGTCAAACAGCCCATATTTTTACAATACAAAATAATAAAATGGATTAATAGAATAAATAGCATGTATTAAAGCTATAACAAGTTTAAAATTATCTTTGAGGAATACACTATGGAATACAATATCCAGATAGCTGGTTTCAGGTCAAATATCGAAGATTTCGGAAAATTAATGAGTGATATTAACAAAATGAGCAAAAACTGTACTGTTCAGCTTTTAAATGCTGATGGAATCGCCGGCCGTGAGCATATCATCCATGCAGCAGTTCATGCAGTTAAAGCATTTGAGAGGAATGAAAACATTGCAAAAGACCTTGGACTTGAAATATGTGTGCGCGCATCTGCTCAAAGACAAATATCCAAGGCACTTTCAATTTTAGGGCTAAAAGAAGGCGAAATGAATATTTGTGCAGTTGTTGTAGACTGCAGTGAAAATATTATGGAAGAACTGGAAACTGTACTGGATAAAAGAGACGACAGCATCTTAAACCCTGATGAGGCTCTCTTAGAAGGTATTTACAATATTTCAGAAGGGGAAATAAAAACTGCAGGTGGAATATCCAGTTTGATGATTGAAAAAACCACACTGCTGATACTGGAAACTTAAGTACATTTGCCAGTTTTTCAAATATTAACTCATTTAAATTTAAATTAAATCGACTACTTCTTTAACAATTAAATTTTATACTGGAAACTTAAGATGAGATTATATTTAATCAAAATTTCAATCCCTTTTTTTCAAATATTAACTTCTTTAATCCATTACTTCTTTAATAATTCGAACGATCTCTTTTAAGTTATCATTTTCCAGAGACTGCATATCAAGATTCTTAACCTCAATACATACAGCATCCATCATCACTCGTTCATATCTAGGGCAGACAGTTATTATACTCCTCCCATCAGCTTTTAATTCTTGTCTGAGTAAATATCCAGTTTTTTTGGGATCATCTGTTTTCAAAGCAACACTTATTCCCCTTTTATTAGAGTGAAGTACAGATTTAAATTCTTTTTTAAGCATAGCACATGCTTCAGTTGTTTTTGACAGTATCTGCGAGGCGTTTTTAATTTCTTCTGATATTCCTGCACATGTTACAGGACTTGCTTTTAATGTTTTCAAAAGCACCTTTGATTTTTTTAAAATTTCGTTGTGGTTTGTTGAAATAAAACCCCCACTTCCAACGTTTACTATTTTAGGAGATCCTGTTGAAGCCACAATTACATGGGCGTGTTCACCATTTCCCAGCTTTTTTTCTCTATCTCCAATTCCCCCTGAAGCATCTTCAACCAGAATTACTCCTTTATCGTCACATACTTCAAACAGCTCTTTTACAGGTTGTTCTGCAATGTACCCTGCAAAACTCGTTATAACAAGAGCTTCAGGCTTATGTTCATTAATAGTGTCTTCAAGGACTTCAGGGTTAATAATTCCAAGATCTGTAGGTACTTCTACAACTTCAATACCCCTAAACTCGGCCATGTTTCTAAATCCAGTCCAGCCACCCTGATCTGGAATCAACACTTTATCATTAAAGGAATTCATAGCCGTCAGAATCGCGGAATTTCCACTGTTTACAGTTTTTACGTACTCATGCCCTGTTATTTCACTTATTTTATCCTGTGCAAGTTTGACTTCATCAAATCCCCTGTTTGATGCATAATCAATATTCACTGCAGCTTCACACATTGCACTTCTAGCTTCTTTTGACGGTTTTTTAAAGTGTAGTTCCAATTAGATCATCCCATAAACTTAACTTAAAAATAGTTAATTCCAATAACATTAAATAATATTAATCTTTATTTCTTTCCAAAAATGATTTTGCAAGCTCCATTCTTTGCTTTGTTTCTTTAAATTTTCTTTTCATGACCATATTTTCTCTGTAGGTGGTTTCAATTGATTTAACATAATTTTTTCCATATTCAGTAATTATATAAGTTCCATGCTGAACTTTTTCCACGAGAAATTTATCTTTTAAGTCATTCAAATGGTTAGCTAGTGCAGATTTTTTCAAATCAGTTTCTTCAAGCAGTGTCTGGAAGGTTAAAGGCCCTTCTAAAAGCAGGGTAAGAATTTTAAATCTATTTGGATGGGCAATTGTTTTTAAAATAGAAACAATTTCATCAGATGAATTTAAAAGAAATTCTTGTGAAGGGTTTAAATTACTTTTTTTATCCATATGCTAGTTTTTTTTTAGAAGTTAGATAAAAATCTTTTCTTTAAATTAACTTTTGTATTTTACCCATCCCACACTAAAGTTCACAAAATTATGGAGTAATATTCCATATTATAGTAAACTTTTAATATAATAAAATTCAATTCACAACTGTAGATTTAAAGGAGAATTCAAAATGAAAATTGAATTAAAAACCGTAGAAGAAAATCAAGTAGCCAGCATTTCACATGTAGGGCCAGTAGAAGAAATGGGCGAGTTAATAGGTGAGTTGACAGGATGGGTAATTCAAAAAAGGCTCCAAGTTACACAACCACCGTTTGTAGTCTATTATACAAGCCCTATGGAAGTTTCCACTGAAAAAATGGAATATGAAGTTGGAATACCATTTAAAGGAGAAGCAAAAGAAGATGAACACGTAAATATAAAAATAATGCCAAAACATAAAACCATCTCCACCCTATTTAAAGGCCCATACCAAGAAATATGTCCTGTTTATGCTGAAATAATGCAATACATCATGGAAGGGAAATATGAAATGATCGGAGCCCCACGGGAAGCTTATCTCAACAACCCCCAGGAAGTTCCAGAAAATGAACTTCTAACTGAAGTTATATTTCCAGTTATAGATTTAGAAGACTGCGAGAATCCTACTGAAAATGTCAACATAACAGAGAATCCAGAGATAACAATAGAAGAAGAAAATTCATATACAATTTCACCAATAGGATATGCAAAAAGAAATGGTATGGATGCATTTTTGGAAATTGATGGCAAATATATCCCTGGATTAAAAGAACTAGATAATTTCAGCCACGTGATGGTACTTTGGTTAGCAGATAAAATAGAAAATAGAAATATGCTGCAAATGTATCCCCCATATTCAATGAATACGTTTACAGGAGTTTTTGCAACCCGTTCAGAGTATCGACCGAACCCCATAGCAGTAACTACATGTAAAATACTGGATATTAATGAAGAAAAAGGTATTATTAGGGTAGCAAACCTTGATGCAGTTGATGGGACTCCAATTATAGATTTGAAGCCATATATGCCGTCGTTTGATCGGGTTAAAGAACCAGAAATTCCCAAGTGGCTTTCTTTTCTGTGGCCAGAATGGGTGCATTAAACAGTCAGCTGAGACATCAATAATTAATAGAGGGTCATCCTAAAGATATTATTAAATATTTTTTTCGGAAGTATCAATATGGCCTCAAATAAATCTTTAAAGCCTTTAAAGGTGGAAATTACTGGTTTAAAAATGCTTAAATTAATAGGATGTGTTTATTATGGCGATCCATTTCATTCTAATGAAGAATGGAGTGTAGAAAATGAAATAGGATTGCTGTGGAACCGTTTCTATAAGTTATGTGAGAAATATGGAGATATACTCCAAAAAAAAATAGTTAATGACCTGGCCTATGAAGTTCATCTTCAACCTGAAGATTATAAAGAAACTGGGAAATTTTACGTTTATGTTGGAGTTGAAGTAAGGGAAATAGAAGAAATGCCCCTTGAAATGTTTTGTAAAACATTCCCAATGACAAAGTATGCTGTCTTCACATTTAAAGGAGAAAAAATGTCTCAAGGGGGAGAACACATCTGGAATGAATGGCTCCCAAACTCAGATTACCATGAAGCTCATCCATACATGGCATTAGCATATGATAAAGACCGGTTCTTTGGACTAGATAATCCCGAATCAGAAATTGATTTCTATGTCCCTGTAAAACCAAAATATTGATAAAATGATTTTTAACATTGCTTTAAAACATTTGATCACTCTCATCCCCCTTAAAACAATTAAATTAAATAGTAAATTTTAAATAACAATTTAATGTTAATATCTCCATTTAGTAATAATTTGCTAATTATTTTCTAAGACACAAAAGGGGATAGATAAAATTAATGGGAAAATAAGGCATAAATACACGAGCAAGTTTATAATATTAGTTTTTTTATTCAGCTTAACTTTCATAACATTATCAGCAGTTAATGCAGTTTCTGCCAGTTCATCAGTCATTTACGTGAACGGTTCACATGGAAACGATGCAAATGACGGTCTCTCCTGGAAAACCGCGAAATTAACAATTGCAAACGCGACAGGAACCGTATCAGATGGTGGGACTGTAAATATAGCAAATGGAGTTTACAGAGGGTCTGGCAACACCAAGATCATAATTAACAAGAGCATGACTATAACAGGACAAAGTAAAAGCGGCACTATCATAAATGGAGACAATAGTGCACAAATATTCAAGATTCAAAAGTACCCTAGAGAAGAATCAATGCCAAACTTAAATATAGTAATCCAGAATTTAACAATTACAAATGGAAATCCTGTAGGAACAAGAGGCACTATTTCAACTGATAATGTATGTGAAGATACTCTAACTATCAAAGACTGTATTTTTAAATATAATAATGAGGCAATTTACTGTAATATGGGCACCTGTGCGGTTACTGGATGTACTTTCATAAATAACACACGTGCTATCTCTAACACTGCTACATTAACTATTACTGGCTGTACTTTCGTAAATAACACTGCGTATTCTGGTGGTGCTATTGCCACTTCAGGTACTTGTACTATAACTAGAAGTGTATTCACAGGTAATAAAGCAACTGGCGATACTGGTGGTGCTATTCACAACATAGGCACCTTAAATGTCTTTAACAGTGCTTTCACATATAACAATGCCGCTTATAACGGTGGTGCTATTTACAGTAAAGGTAACTTAACCGCTAACTTCAATCAGATTACTGAAAATACATGCAGAATGGGAGGATCTATTGTTCGTAATACTGGTGGAACAACAAATGCAGAACTAAACTGGTGGGGAAACAATAATAAGCCTACTGGAATAGGTGGATTTACCATTAACAAATGGTTCGTACTCAAAGTAAACACAAATTCAAGCTCTGTTCCAATTAATACCAACTCTAAGATAACTGCAGATTTAAGGTATGACAATTATGGAACACTCCATACAGAATCATATTTACCAAATGGAATACCAGTGGCTTTTACTACTAACCTCGGAACTGTAAGCGCGAAAGCTTATACTGTTAAGGGAATAGCACAATCTACATTAAAAAGCGCATTAGGGGGCACAGCTAACGTTTCAGCTATAGTTAATTCTCAACAAGTATCTAAATTGATTAAAATTATAGATAAAATCCCACCTAAAGTGAGTTCAACAAATCCTAAAAACAATGCAACAGGATTTTCAAGAACAGCCACTATCTCAATTAAATTCAACGAGAACATAAAAGCAAGCACATACTGGTCAAAAATCTATGTTAAAAACATGAAAACAGGGAAAACTGCCGTAATCAGCAAAGCAATCAAAGGAAATACACTTTACATCAAAATGAGCTCAAAAAGATACCCATACACATGGTACCAAATTTACATTCCAAAAACAGCAATAAAAGACAATTTTAACAACAATTTAGCGGCAGCTTATACTTTCAAGTTCAAAACAGGAAAATATCCCTTAAACTACCAGTAAATTGAAATATATTCAGCACTTTTGCTGAATTCTAATTATTTCTTTTTTTATATTATTTTAAGGATTTAAAACTATTTTACAGAACTAGGGCATATAGTGACACCCTTCCTATAGATTACATTATTTAAACTCACCATCAAATTCCAAATTCAAAAAAATATTTAAAAAAAAGTCAGATATCGAATTTGTGCCCCTTGAAATTGGTGGGACCTATCAATTAAATTAAAATTACCTGAAAAAGTTATCCAGCGTCATCTGCCTGGACCTCATCAAATCCTGAAGCAAAGTACTTGTTTCTTTGAATTTATCCATAGGGAGCTTTAATTTACTTTCAATATAAGCAAGGGCTGTTTTCATGTCTTCAAATTCCCTTGGGATTTCACTCATTGCACTCCTTACATTTTCCCTGACGTTGAAAACTCCCAGAGGGACATATCCATTATAAGCTTCCCTCAGTACTATAGCGCCGGCCTGTTTCTTCTCACGGGCAAGGGCTTCCAGGATTGCCATCTTACAAGTATAATAGCATCCACCTACACATGAATATTCTTTTTTACCACCGTTTAATTCGTGATCTGCAAATATGAGCTCTTCACGGCCCATAACATGCATGAACGCTTCGATCCATTCATACTGCCATTCCATTGGGAGTAACAACACAGCATAATAATTGTTGAGGCTGCTGAATTCATATACTCTGTAAGTATCCAGTATATCATAATGCCGGACTTCTCGAAGCAAATTATCTGCTATAATTGTATCACAGGCTGTAATTGACCACCGTGTAGGGACTAATTTCCTGTTTTTTTCAACCCCCATTGTTCCCACAGAAAATGCCTTCTGGATACTTGAAAAGGGAACCCCTTTGCTGTGGAGGTCAACTGTGGCTGCAGCTGCCTTAAAATCAGTGTCGTAGTACACTTTTTCCAGCTGGCGGTCCCATTTAACTGCATCTATGTCAAATTTTTCAATTAAAGCACTTGGACCGTGTGGGGCGGTTTCATCGCTGAATGAAAGACCCTTAGGGCGACTCCCAAATTCAGCCTCGCTTTCAATTGAAGTGGATGCAAGGGAAATCTCCTGCAATTTTTCAACAAACGAATTATTAAAGTCCTGTATCCCTACAGTTTGTTTACCGCGTACTAAATTCAACCTGTAGCCTATGATCTCTTCCTGAGTTGTCTGGTTTGGAATCCATGACTCAGGACTGTCCATAATAGATATATCGCCCTGCATTGGTGCAATCATTGGGCCGGCATACACTTTAGGATAATTCCAGCTCCCAATGAAGACTGAAGGCGGTGTAGTTCCATCGAGTTCTTTTCCTACATCAACTGATTTCATGTTGATGTTTGCTGTGAGCCTTTTGAGGTAGGCTTCCTTGCCCTTTATCATGATCTTATATATCCACTTACCTTAATAAAAAAGTAATGAGAGCATATGGAAATTATCTTTAGAATTATTTGATGGCATTTTTACCCCAAATTATGATTCATAAGTGAAATTGAAAATACCGTTCGCCAATTTTAATTTTTGACTATATGTTAAATAGAACCCATATATTCTTGAAATTCTGTCCATAGGTTAGCATGATCCTTTTTAGCATGGTCAGAGAGTTTTTTGAAGCTTAAAATGAAATTTTTACCTTCATCAGTTATTACATAACATTTTACCTTTCTTTTTCCTTGATGCTCCCAAGATCCTTTTATTAGTCCATTCTTTTCTAAATCATGCAGTACTGGATAAATCTTACTGGTACTTGGCATTTTATTATCATAGGGGTTAGAATTACTAAGTGCAGTCATTATCTCATATCCATGCATCCTCTTTTTGTTAATAAGCCATAAAATCATAATATTGCTGAAACCTTTCATTAAACCTTTAATAAGTTTTCTTTCATATTTAGACAAACTTTTAAAGATCTGCATATGTTCTTCCATGAAATTAACTCCTTTATTCCCTGTGAAATATCAAAATTTGATATATCACTTTTTGATACTAATGGTTTGATATAGCGATTTTATATAATTTTTTAAATATTCACAGATAGTGAGATAACTGAAAAGTATTTTTTAAATTAAATTCAAATTAATTATATTAAATTTTAAAATCTAATAGATACATGTTTTACTTAGAAAGGGGTTATCATGAGCAATAAACAAGCGGAAGAAGTATTGGACACAATAAACAAAAATATTTCTTTAAGTCAGGGAAATATATTTCAGCTAAGAAAAGATTTTGAACAGCTGTATCTTAAATTCAGTTCTAAACATGAGCTTAATGTGAAAATTCAAAACGTCAGTGATATCCCTGGATTTAAAATCTGTGCTGAAAATGCTCAAGATGACCATATAATACTGTTTTTCCATGGAGGCAGCTTTACAACAGGCTCTACAAAGGATCACCTTGACTTGTGCGGGAAACTATCTCGTGCATCAGGTTTTTGTGTTTTTAGCATTGATTACAGGCTTGCACCAGAATATAAATTTCCTGATGCTGTAGAAGACTGCCTAATGTCATATTTATGGCTCTTAAAGAATGGAATAGAAGCCTCCCAAATTGTTATTGCAGGAATATCTGCTGGTGGAACTTTAGCGTTATCTACGCTTTTATCTCTACGAGATAATGAAGTTGAGCTTCCAAGAGCTGCAGTATGCATGTCACCCCTGGTTGATATGCTATTTGAAGGTCATTCCATGGTAACAAATAAAGGAAAAGACTGGATTACCCAAGAAAGGCTTGAAAAATCAAGGAAAATCTATTTAAAGGGTAACAGCCTAACTCAGCCTTTAGCTTCACCCCTTTATGCAGATTTACATGGATTACCGCCCATAATGATTCAGGTCGGCAGCCATGAACTGCTCCTGGACGATATTATAAAATTTTATGAAAAAGCAATTGATTCCAATGTTGAAGTGACTTTTGAACTCTGGAAAGACATGTTTCACAGTTTTCAGATTTTTTCATCATGTATTGAAGAAGGGCAAAATGCCACCCGAAATGCTGGAAAATATATAAAGCATATGTTATCACTGTAATTTCCATATTAATATTTGAATTTATAAAAATGAACTATTTATGTGATTTATAAATATAAAAACAACAGAGGACTATTTATGAAAACTATTCTTTGTTACGGTGATTCACTTACATGGGGCTATGATCCTTCAAATGGTAAGCGTATTGCAAGAGATAAACGATGGCCAGGAGTTTTAAGGAACGATTTAGGCAGCAATTATTTTGTAATTGAAGAAGGACTGAATGGTAGAACAACATTATGGGACGACCCACTACATGGGGGTTATAAGAATGGAATGAAATACCTTATACCATGTCTTGCATCCCATAGACCAGTTGATCTTGTAATATTATTTTTAGGCACCAATGACCTTAAAACCCGCTTTTCTCTTTCTGCTACAGAAATTGCCCGTAGTATCCGTGTTCTGGTGGATCTAATCCTTAAAAGTGAAGCAGGTCCCCACGAAAATGCACCAGAAATATTATTAGTTGCTCCGCCAATAATTACAGAACTATCCAATTTTGCTGAGGAATTTGAAAGTGGAAAAACTAAATCAAATCTATTAGGCAAATATTACAAGCAGGTAGCTGAAGAGCATAATGTTCATTTCTTAGACTCTTCAGAAGTGGTTGTAGCAAGCGACTTGGATGGAATTCATCTGGATGTCGGGGAACATGTTAAACTCGGCCATGTAATGGCCAGTATTGTTGGAAAAATCATGAAATAAAGATGTTAAATCAGATTATATATCAAAAATATTAGGAGAAGCAAAAAAATAGTAAGATTTAACTAGTTTAAGTTCCATCAATAAATTTCTATAGGTTAAAATCAATAAATATACACAGATTAATTTTTAAATTGATGAATTTTATAAAGCATGAGGGATGAAAAACTTGAGAATAAGACCAGGATTTCCGAAACTATCTACAGAAAGATTAATTTTACGCAAAATGACCAAAAAAGATGCAGAAACATTATTTAAGTTCTGGTCTGATGATGAAGTTACAAAATATATGAATATGAACTCTTTTGTAAATATTGAACAGGCCACATATATGATTAACTTTTTAAACAACCTTTTTAAAAACAAAGAGGGTATTAGATGGGCAATAATACGAAAAGAAGATAATACCCTTATTGGGACCTGTGGTTTTAACACATGGATCAAAAGAAGCTCTAGAGGAGAAATTGGATACGAGTTAGGCCACGGATATTGGGGAAAAGGATACGCTACTGAAGCATTGAAAGAAGTGATCCGATTTGGATTTAAAGAAACACTTTTAAACCGTATTGAAGCATATGTTGTCCCTGAAGCATCAAGATCCATTAATGTACTTGAAAAGCTTGGCTTTAGAAAAGAAGGGACCCTCAGAGAATATGGGTACTGGAACAACAGGTACTGGAGCGAGCATATTTACGCATTACTCCGGAAAGAATGGAAGCAGTTGAAATAAATAATAATGAGAGTACATGATAACTGAAGATAAAAAGAAACAAAGTAGGAAAAAAAGAGGGCAGATTTCATCAGAAGAACTTGAACCATGTATTGAATTTGATGCAGAACGTTTAATTGAAATGTTAAACAGCAATAATCCCCAAGAAAGAACGATTGCTGCGACTATATTAGGAAATAGAAGAGATAAAAAAGGGATATTAACACTATGTAATTCTTTAAAGAAAGAGAAAGCACTTTATTCACGAATTGCAATGTCTGAAGCGTTGGGGAAAATGGGCGAATCAGCAGTTCCTCCATTAATCAAATTATTGGGCCAGATTGGAAATAATCAGGAAAGAGAACTACCAGAAAAATATTTTAACAAGAAAAGTTTTCCACTGGCACGCGATATGGCTGCAAGGACAATTATAAAGATTGGAAAACCTGCCACACCCTATTTAATTGAAGTAATAGAAAAACAGGATGATTATATCTCACAGCAGGCAGTTGATGCTTTAGGAGGAATAGCCGCTAAGACAGGTGACAGGAGTGCACTGCCTGTACTGCTTAATAGCCTTGGTTCAAATAATGAAATTACCTTGTGGAAAGTAATCAGGTCTTTAAGTGGATTTAAACATAGTTCTAAAGCACTGCCGCCACTGCTAAATATTTTAGAAAGAGATTATGACGCTGCAATTATCTGGGAATCTGCAAGAACACTAGGCCAGATAAATATCAACAACCAGGATGTTATGGATGCTCTTTGTAAATTAGAAAAGAATGATCACCCTGAAATTAAAAAGGCAGCAAAAAATGCGTTGATAAATCTTGAAAATCTTTAAGACATCCAGAAATTTGTAACACATGGGGAATAAACATGAAGACATATAAAATTGGAAAAACAAGTGAAGATGATTATATTAAAGTTTTTGACGGAATAGAACGAAAAACACTGGTTTATGGAGATAATACACTTTTAACTGAATTTAAATTAGAAAAAGGAAAAATACTACCTGCACACAGCCACCCTGAAGAGCAGACTGGCTACCTCGTATCGGGCCACATAATACTGATTATCAACGGCGAAAGGCATGATATAAAACCTGGCGACAGCTGGGCAATTCCAGGCGATGCAGAGCACGGTGCAGAGACAATTGAAGATTCAGTTGCTGTTGAAATATTTTCGCCGGTTCGAGAAGATTATATCCCTGAATAAATGTTATCTACATTTTTTATTTTCAGCTATTGTTTAGGAATACTGTTCCAATTAAAAAATTGAATTAAAAATGCATTATGTTGCAGGTATTATTTTATGGAAAATATACTGAATTTAATCAATAGTTTAAACAGCCCCAATGATATGGAATCATTAAAAGCATTTAAAAAAATTTCCCGCAAGGCTTCTAAAAATCCGTTGATTGTTGAAAAATACAGATCACATCTTACTGAAAAATTATATCATGAAAATCAAGAGATATGCGCATATGCCTGCTGGTCAGCAGGTATAATCGGTAGAAAGAAGCCAGAATGGTATACAAATTCAATTTTAAGGCTTTTTAACCTTATAAACCATTCAAATGATCAGATACGAGAATATGCTCTTTTTGCATTAGGATGGATTGGTAGAGCAAAACCAGAATTAATAGAGGAACACCTTGATAAACTTATTGATAAACACGATGATCAATGCCCTAAAGTTCGTGTTAGTATGATATGGGCATCGGAAAATATAGGAAATGCAAAACCAGATTTGTTCAGAAACTACATTCATATTTACGAAGAACTATTAAACGATACAGACAAAAGAGTTCGCAGCGAAGCTCCAGAATTTTTCAGAGTTATGGGTAAAAGTAGGCCAGAACTGGTTAAAAACTCAATCCCAAAATTAAAGGCAAAATTAAATGATGAGTATCATGTGACCAGGGTCCATTCTAATGGAGCAATAAAAACAATAGAAAAAAATTTAAAAGGAGATTAAATTTGCCTCAAATAAATAAAGGAGGAAAATACGTTTTTGGATGGTCACCCATTAGCAGAGATCTACACATAAAAATTCCAGATGAAATTATTTTGGAGTATGATCTGCTTAAAGAAGGAAAATTGATACTTATATCTGGAAGTAAAACATCAGGAGGATTTGTTGTATCCAGATTAGACTTAATAAAACAGTCCATAATGAAAGGATTATTAACAGATTACCCCGACATTGAGGATTATTCGCTGCCGGAAGGAAAATGTGTTAAATACAAAGGGAGACATTACTGCTGGGTTAAGATCAACACAAATGGAATTTTAAAACTGCCTGAAGAAACAGCAGAATGCTTTGATGTCAAAGAAAATGATAAATTATTATCCATCAGGGGAAGTAACATTGGATTCGTCCTTGCAGTTAAAGGCCCAATTGTAGAAAGTGCAAATAACTATGATGGAATAATTGAAGAATACATCTGCTAAATTATCTAAAAATAAAAAACATATAAAAAAATTAATTTAAACACGATTATCTCTTTTTCCCAATATAATAAAACCCATTTGATTTATGGCCGTTCATGGTGTCAAAAACTGTTTTTTCAAATACAATCTTTTTGAAATCATTTGTTAATTTCAAAATATGTTCTTCAGTATGATGCCTTAAAACTGCACCCTCTGGAAGTTCAAAAATACCATAAATCCCATATTTATCTTCATATTTTTGGTATCTCCCAAGATTTCTTTTATCCGAATTTATTAAAAAATCAGTTAGATATAAAATCCCATCATCTTTAAGCACTCTAAAGATTTCTGAAATCAGTTTTTCCTGTTCTTCATCTTTAACATTGGACGTTAACACAGAAATAAGAAGCACAGCATCAAATTTGTTATCAGGAAATGGTATACTGTCCCCATCAGTTTTAATAAGATTTAAATAAGGGTGTTCATTTAAACCTCGCTCTACCATTCCCTTAGAGTAATCAATACCTGTTAAATTCTTAAAACCATTACTGTAAAGTTCATTTAGAATCCTTCCATAGCCACAGCCCACATCTAAGATGTTTATTTCCTTTGAAACATGTTTTTCAAACTCTTCAATTTTAAAAGGGGTTGGAAATTCTTTTTCTTTGGCTGCTTCGTTCCAGTATTCCTGATTGTGAGTATCTTCCATATATTTTCCCCATCTAAGCTTATACCTTAATACAATTCTTTTAACTGCCCATTTCTTTTAAGTGGTTCACCATGGGCAGGACATATCCACTCAAAATCAAAATTATCAATTTTAACCAGGGACTCTTTTAAAACAGAATCATTCCAGTTCATAAATGATTTCATGAGAGCTATTTTTCCATTTGATGTCCTGAATAAGTCACCGGCAAATAAAACACCATTATAAATGAAACATACATGCCCCGGAGTATGTCCCGGAGTGGATATAGCTTCAATATTCCCTATTTTTCCATCTTCAGGATAAGAATTTATATTTTCCGGCTTTTTAACTCTCATAATATATGAAATCAATTTTTTGATACCAGGACGGTTTTTTTCTCCATAAATATAAGGAATATCTTCTTTTGAGGCCCATATTTTAGCCCCAGTCGCCTGCTGCAGGAAAGCAAGGCTCCCAATATGGTCTACATCATGGTGTGTTATTAAAATATGTTTAACATCTTTAGGTTCTATATCCATAGATTTCAAATCATTTAAAATCCCTTTTCCCTGTCCAGGACGTCCTGTATCAACTAAAATTATTTCTTCGCCAAAAATTAAATAAGCATAATTTCCTTTTGTTGAATCCAATGCATAAACATCATTAGTCACTTTCAAGAAATCCACCCCCCCCTATCTTATCATTATATCTTTTACCTTTATTTCAGGATTATGATAGCGCCTTTTAGGATCCTCATTTTTAATATGAATTGCCTCTTTAGGGCACCACTGAATACATGCCTGGCAGAATTCGCAGTTTTGAGTCCAGTGAGGTTTATCATTTACTACTTCAATGTTGTTGCTCGGGCAAATCCTCTGGCAGTTTAAGCACATACTGCACTTTTCATCAGCCCAAAATTTACCCATGGTATTTATCCGGCTCATACCCATCCCATAAACGAAGTTACCAAATTTATTAAGCATCACGGAACTTGTTTCAGGTTCATGTTCCTTTTTATTAGTTATAACTTCTACCATCTCTGAAAGCCTTTCTTTTCCAGACTTAGTTATCTTGCTGTTCCTTTCAATTAGCATGGCAATTTTAATAAAAATGTTATCTTCCTGAATCGTATTAGCAGTTTCCCTAACTGCAAAACCTGCATGTAAGTCTGTACCTTTCTTTTGAAGCATCTTCTGCAGCTGAACCAGTGTTTCACCCGGCTGACCTGCACATGTGGTTACAGCAAAAACATATTGATCACTGCTTATTTTAAGTTTTTGAACAAAATCAACCACCATATTAGGTATTCCCCACATATAAACTGGAAAAACAATCCCAATATCAGAATCATCGGTTTCAATATGTCCATCTACAACTGCAGGAATTGAAACAAGTTCTGCACCCCCAAGTTCATTACTAATATCTCTTGCAACGGATAATGAGTTGCCAGTTCCAGTAAAATAAAATATCTTAGTTTTCATAGCTTTTTCCCCAAAATTTATTTAATTTTATTCAATCATTCCCTAACTTTTTAATTCTTCAATACATTCTTCAGCCCATTTTACAGCAGTTTCTAAATTCATTATGCCTCTTTTAATGGTAAAATTCCAGAAGATCTCCTCTTTTTCAGGGATATCCACTGTAAACTCATGGCGATATCTACCAAAATTCTTTTCTATCCCTTTTAATGATCTTAGATACTCTTTCTTTTGCAAAATAAATTGATTAAATTCTGTTATTAACTGTTCTTTTTCTAATTTTGACCCAAAGAAAATTTTAAGCATGAATTCATCCCTTTTTGGAGATGTAAAAGTCCCTGAGAAATCTTTTAGCCACTCCTGAAATGCATTTCTACCTTCTTCAGTTATATTATATATCTTCTTATCAGGCCGATCTTCCTGCTTTTTAATAGTTGATTGCACATATCCTTTTTTTTCTAAAGCAGATAGTTCTCTGTAAATTTGACTTAAACTAGCCGACCATACATGAGATATCGATTTATCAAATATTTTTTTTAAAGCGTAGCCAGTTAGAGGCCTGTAAGTTAAAAGACCTAAAATTGCATGTGATAACGACATTACTATCCTCCAAAAAATTTAAGATTTAATATATAACTTGTTATATATAACTTGTATCATAATATATAACAAGTACTATATAAACTTTTCATAGAACTAACAAAAATAAATGCATTAAAAATGAGTATGGACCCTTAAAAACATTACTTAAACCTTAATGGGACACTTAAATTAAAAAATATATCTAAAATAAAATAAAGGATTTACAAGATTTATATACCATAAAATTCAATTTTTTTAAGTAAATCCCTAGTCCTCATGACAAGATACTTTTCATCAGACATATCCCTATTAAATTCCAGAATTTTCTCAGATTCGGCGCTTATTTTTATTTTATTGCTTAAAATATCATTAATTATAACTATAATAAACTTTTTAGTTTCTAAAAGAGTATCTTCAGGAGCATGCTCATGAAATTTGCTCTTTTCTATTATGTCAAATAACTCTTCAGCATACTTGAGTTTTAAAAAAGAATCTGCTTCACTGTAATTATCTGAAATAAAATACAGTACTTTTTTTAATAAATCATATTCACCAAAATAGTTTATAATTAGTATCAACCCATTAAGCGAACTATTATGTTTAACATCGAGCTTTGAGCATAATTTATCTATTAATTCATCTTTCCAGATTAATTCTTGGTCTTTAGATATATTATAACTTTTATATTCGTCTAAATCACCGTCTTTCCACATGAAAAATTCATTACCATAATAACTGAAAAACAATTCTTTAGCCCTTTCTTCACTCACCAAGAACCAACTCCAAAATATTACTTAAATTCGCTCAGGCATATTTTACAAATGTTACTGCTATAATTTATGTGAATTGTTGATTAAATAAATTGAATTCTTTTAAACAAATTCAACTAATAATATAATTTAACATAAAGTAAATATTTTTGCACGTTATCATGAGCGTTTAAAATAATTATAGCATTAAAAAGAAGATCACATTCCAGTTATTAACTATAAAATACCATTCTAACTTTAATAGTTTCATTTAATCATAAATTAGAAAGTGAGGAAAAATATGAAAAGAGCACTGCTTGTAATAGATGTACAGAATGAATATTTCACTGGTAAATTGCCAGTTACATATCCAGAAAACAGCTTTGAAAATATTATTAAAGTTATAGATTTTGCAAATGAAAATAAAATTCCAGTACTTCTCATTCAACACACCAATCCTGAAAAAGATGCAGCTACCTTTAAAAAAGGTACTGATGGACATAAAATTCATGAAGAAGTAATGAAAAGAGAATATGATAAAATCATAGAGAAAAATTTGCCAGGAAGTTTTACAGGAACAGAATTAGGGCTCTGGCTTAAAGAAAACAACATAGATACCCTCGTAATCAGTGGATACATGACTCAAATGTGCTGTGATACAACTGCAAGGCATGCCATGCATCTAGGTTTTAATGTTGAGTTTTTAAGTGATGCTACCGGAACACTTGATATATCAAATTATGCTGGAGAAATCAGTGCTGAAGAACTGCATAAAGCCATATTAATTACACAAGCCACGAGGTTCAGTGAAGTCATGTCTGCAGACGAATGGATAAAAACAGCTGTAAACTATAAATAAGATGAGTTTTAAATGAGTATTCTTCTTGAATATATTGAATAAATAAAAAGATCACTAAGGAGTTAAAAATATGGAAATTAGAAAAAATGTCCACGCAATAAAAATTCCTTTTCAGGTAAAAACTGAATTAGGAACGCTTGATAGATTCGTTTATTCATACCTGATAAATGGAGAACAGGTATGCTTAATTGACAGCGGAGTTGTGGCATCTGAAAGTGTGATCTTTGATTATATGGAGAAAATCGGTTTAAAGCCCGAAGATATTTCTTTAATGATTTTAACACATTCACATCCTGATCATATCGGATCAGCCAGGTCAATAAAGGCAAAATCAGGATGTAAAATCGCTGCCCATTCCGGCGAAATACTGTGGATTGAAGATGTTGAATTACAGGCAAAAGAACGGCCGGTACCTAATTTCCACTTGCTGGTAGAAGGGTCTGTTGATGTTGATGATATCCTTGAAGATGGAGATACACTTGATTTAGACGAAAATATTAGCTTGAAAGTTATCCATACTCCAGGCCATTCCAAAGGTTCTATTTCTCTTTTAATAGAAGAAGAAAGAGTTATAATAACTGGAGATGCTGTTCCACTTAAAGGCGATTTGCCAATTTATGAGGATATTGAAACCTCTGTAAATTCAATTAAGAAACTAAAATCCATTCCTAAAATTGAAACGCTACTAGCTTCATGGGACGACCCCCAAGAAGGTGACAGCGTATACCAGATTATGGATGACGCTCTGGATTATCTTCAAAGCATTCACAAGTCAGTTATAAAAATTAACAAAATGGATCCATCTTTAGAGCCCATGGAATTCTGTAAGATAGTTTTAAAAGATTTAGGAATACCGGAAGTAGCTGCAAATCCAATAGTTGCTCAGTCTTTCCAGGCTAACTTGAATGTCAAGGATTTATTTTAATAAAAACAGCTTATTTTTATTTTTTTAAATTTATATCCGGTAAATCCATTTTTTATTTTTTAAAGATCTTTAACCATAACTGTCCTGTCCTGATTATTGTAAAACCCATTTTTGATATAAAATTCTTCAGCAGGTATTCCATTATTGGTTAACAAAACCAAACGAGTATAATCTTCTTCAATAAGCTGTTTTTTTATATAACCCATCATTCGGGTTCCAATTCCATTTCCCTGGCTTTCATTTCTCACATAAAACTCATCAATGAACAGTTCTTTTCCCATCCACCATGATCTCCTATGACCAAAGCAAACTGCTACCAACTTTAATCCACTATATGCAACATATCCCTCAAAAACAGGGTTTTCGATTAATTCTATTAAATAGGTTCTTGCCTGCTCCAAAGATACCCAGTTATCGTACCAGGGATACTCTGAAAACACTTCCTTAAACAGTTTAGCACATTTATCCGCATCTTGAACTGTGAATTTTCTCATTAAAAGAGTTTCATCTTGATAAACTAATTTCATACCGCTAAATCCGTGCAAATAATCAAAATGATTCTTAAGGTGCCTTGAAATTGGACTATATGAAAAATGATCTTTAACCGCTGTTTTTATGGACATAATATTATCTCTCCCTAACAGTTTAGTAGCTAAACTGTTTGATAAAAAAAATATTATTTTTTATTCTTTAAAAAGGTATCGATATATTCTTCAATTCTAGGTAAAATCTGGAGAAAAGAGTCAATTTGTTCAGGAGTAAACATTTCTAAATGGTTTATAAACTCATATTCCATCTTTTTATGGAAATCATCCTGAACTTTAAAGGCATTTTGCCCTTTTTCAGTTAAAGATAAGATAATTTCTTTCCCATAATCCTTATTTCGTTCCTTATTTATGAAACCTTTATCTTGAAGTTTATTTACAACCTGCGAAACAGCGCCCTTTGTAATTTCAAGTCTTTTACTTAGTCCTGTAACAGTATTTTCATAGCCGCTTCCAACAGCTACTATAACATGAAACTCAGAAGGATAAAGTTTTTCCCCAATTCCTACATCAATAGACATCTTTTCCAGTTCATTGAACTTCTTTGTGATTCTCAGGAATTGAATCATTAACTGGAATATAGTTTCATGAGTAATTTCGTCTGGTTTCATTTATTTCACACTTTTCAAACACATTGCTTTTATTATCATTATATTCCAAAATATTTAAATAGCAATTTAACATAATTAATCATGTTAAATTGGATGGAGATAATTAAATGAAATATGATAATGAAATAAAAAGAATATGCATTTATGGAACTGGGGGCGTAGGGGGCTTTTTTGGCGGCAAAATGGCCAATGAAAGTGAAATTTTCAAGGAACTAGAAATATACTTCATAGCACGTGGAGATCACTTGCACAAAATTCAAGAAAGGGGATTAATCCTAAATACAGTTCAGGAGAAGGAGATAATCTGTAAACCAACAGATGCATTAAAAAATTACAATGAAATACCAGCTCCAGATTTAGTCCTAATCTGCGTAAAAGGTTATGATCTGGATGCAGCAGTCGATAAAATTTCAGGCAATATAAAAGATGACACAATCATTATTCCTTTGTTGAATGGTGTAGATATTTACAATAGAATTCGAAAAAAGCTACAAGCAGGGATAATATTACCTGCATGTGTATATGTTGGAACTTACATTGAAAAACCAGGAGTTGTAACTCAAACTGGGGGAGAGGGCAAAATAATCATGGGTAAAGATCCAAATTATCCATTATTTGTACCCAATTCTATTATAGATCTATTTAACAATCTAAATATTGATCATGAGTGGGTTGGAGATTCTTTCCCTGCTATCTGGGAGAAATATATTTTCATTGCTCCATTTGGGCTTGTTTCTGCCGCATATGATAAGAGTTTAGGTGAACTAATGGCCAATTCAAAACTAAGGGAGCAAGTTCAAAAAATAATGGAAGAAATTGTTTCAATTGCTGTCTTTGAAGGAGTAAAACTAAAAGAAACCATAATTGAAGAATCTCTTGAAAAAGCTAATAATTTCCCCTATGAAACAACCACTTCATATCATAAAGATATTGAAAAAGGCAAAAAGAATGAAGGTGATTTATTTGGTGGAACAATAATAAGATTAGGAAAAAAATACAACATCCCTACGCCAGTTACTGAAAAATTAGATGCAATAATTCAAAATAAATTAGAAGAAATCTAAAACCGGTCTATTGACTAAAATAATTTAACTAAAAAATTTCTCTAATTTTTTTCAATGATATTTAAAACCTCAATTCTTCCCTGCGCTTTGGATCCATAATTTGATCAAAAAGGAAAGAACCACTGATAGTTATAGCTTCCTCAAAGATTTCCTGAGTATCTAATCCTTTTTCTTCTAAAAAATCCCATAAATGCACTAGTTCAAGAAGATCATCACGAAAATCAGGCTTTCCATCCCTGATTGAAGCTGAAATAAGCCTGTACATTACATAACGCTTTGGATCAGATTCTAAACATGGAGGGATCCAATGAACAAGTTTGTAACTTAAATCTATATCGTTTTGAACAAATTCATTTATAGAAGACTTTTCTAAAGGGCTAGAATTCTTATAGATCTCAAATAATTCCTCAAATAAAGGTTGATATTCTTTTCTGTTAACCACTTTTAAATCACCATGATCAAATGGAATTTGAGTAATTATTTCTTTAAACCGTTCTGACATGCTTTAACCTGAAAATAATAAAAAAAGTAAGTTAAATTTAATTAAATTATGCAAACTCAATAGTGCTAGGTGGTTTATCACTGACTGAAAGAGCTACATGAGTTACTTCGGAAACCTCAGCTGTAATCCGTGCTGAAATTGTTCTTATCATTCCCCATGGGAGTTCAGGCACATTAGCTGTCATTGCATCCCACGATTCAACCATTCTCAAAACTACAAGGTATCCAAAGTCCCTTATATCCCCTTTAACCCCTGTAACCTTAGTATCAGTTAAAACTGCGAAGTACTGCCAGAGCGATTCGTCAAGTCCTTCTTTTTTAACTTCTTCTTCCACGATAGCATTAGCCTTTCTGCAGATTTCTATCTTCTCAGGAGTTAATTTTCCAACAACACGGACTGCAAGTCCCGGACCAGGGAATGGCTGCCTGTTGACTATTTCATCCGGAAGGCCCATTTCACTTCCTACAACTCTCACTTCATCTTTGTAAAGTTCTCTTATAGGTTCTACCAGTTCTAAAACTAGTCCATGAGGTAAAGCTACATTGTGGTGGGATTTAATTTTTCCTTCACTTTCAATCCAATCCGGTGCAATTGTACCTTGTACTAAAAATTTAGCACCTTCTTTTTCTGCTTCTCTTTCAAAGACCCTTATAAAAACTTCACCTATAATTTTACGTTTTTCCTCAGGGTCTTCTACTCCCTCAAGTTCCTTTAAAAATTCTTCACTTGCATCAATGCAGTCAAAGTTGAGTCTTGGTTCAAATGTTTCTTTAACGTATTCGGCCTCCCCTTCACGTAAAAGACCGTGGTCAACAAACACTGCCAGGAGGTTATCCCCTATAGCTTCAGAGACTAATACTGATGCAACAGAACTATCTACCCCTCCAGAGAGAGCTATTATTGCTTTTTCGTCTCCTATTTGTTTTTTAATTCCTTCAATTGATTCCTTTATAAAATCAGATGGATCAAGCATTTTTTTTCACCTAAAAACTGTTAAAATTTTTATTTATTCAATTAAATTATCTTATACTGTTATATTTTGTAATTTATATAATTATATTATTTTAAATTCGTAAATACAATACTGGACTGAAAATTTTATAATTTCAAGCCATTTAATTTAATTCAGTAACATAAATCATAATATCATTATGTTCCTTTCCTGAACTCTTTAAAGATTAATATCACCATTAATCCTTATAATTTTTAGTATATATTACATGAAAATATAAGAAAAATTTCGTTATTATTTTTCAGATTTATACGCTGAAATATCCGCTTTTCCTTTTTTAGCAGCTACGGAATCCGGACTCAATTCCAGTACTCTATTATAACACTCCAAAGCTCCTTCGAACTTATTAAGACCTGCAAGAGCATTACCCTTACCAATTAAACTATCAATATACACTTGAGGTATATCCCCTTCAGAATATAATCTCAAAGATTTATCAAAGCTTTCTACAGCTTCATCATACTTTTTAAGGCCCAGAAAACTGTTTCCCCTAACATGCCATGTGATCTGTTTGTTTTGATTTTTATTCTGCACCCCTAACCCTTTGTCTTCAAGAATTTCAAGGGCTTTATCTGTGCATTTAAGAGCTTCTTCAAACTTTTTAAGCTCATTAAGAACCGCACCTTTATTAGCCCAAAGCATAGGATTTTCAGGATCCAATTCTAAAACTTTTTCTAAGCATTCTAACTCTTCATCATACTTATTAAGGAATCCCAGAGCTAAACTCTTGCTAACTAACGCGTCAAAACTATATGGATTTATTTTCAGGATTTCATCAAATGACTCAACTGCATCCTCGTATCGGCCGATCTGGTTTAAAATTAACCCTTTTCTAAAATAAATATCCACATAGCGATTTTCAAAGTTTTTAAAGCCCAAATCCAGAGATTTATCATAGTACTCAATTGCTTCTTCATATTTACCTAACTTTTGATAAACCAGTGCTTTACTATACCATGGAGCTGCTAATTCAGGATCTAGTCTTATAGCCTTATCTAAACATTCAATTCCCTCTTCAAGATTGGCCATCCCTATAAGCACGTTGCCCTTAAGATTCCATGCTAAAGCATAAGCTGGATCCAATTCTAATGCTTCATCAACAAGTTCTAAACCTTTATTAAAGCTTTCTAAAGATTGATTATGACCCATAATGTTTGTAGCCAGTTTAATTAACGATTCTTTTTTATTATCATCAGATGAACTCATAAATAACACCTACATATCTTATAATTCAATATATTCAACTTTTATTATGTGAAATTTAGATTATAACGGATAAATAATTTTTATATCCTACCATATAAAACTATAAAATTTTATCGAAATTTAATTAAACCACATTAACCAGTACAATATCAGAAAATATTGAATTTTCCGATTTATTGAATTTAGAATCTTATTTTTAAAATATAGTAAATTAAGATTTATATATAAAATTTCAATATAATCAATCTTTATAATTTATATAATTATTTTAGTTTATTAGATATTAATAACAACTAGGCCAATATAGTTATAAATAATTACTGCCATAAAAACTAATCAAAGTGCTGCACAGGATTTTGATGAAGATAGAGGGATTTTTTGAACCAAAAATATAAAATTTTAACTGTTATACTAATCGTTGCAATAGTATTATGTGGATACTACGGATATGAACAGTACAACCTCTCAAAAACTCAGGAATACTTACAAACATCCTTAATTCATAAAACCGCTGCTAATAATTATTCAGCCCAGGCAAGCGCTTATGCAAACAAAAATGATTATGCAAATGCCGTTACAATGTTTCAAAAAAGTTCAGATGAAATATCAAAAGCTTTAGAAAGCGATAATAGTGCATTATCCTATGCAAATAACCTTTATAAAGATTATATTAATAATGATATTCTTATGTTACAAACTACATCCAAATTACTAGATTTTCAAATATATTTAAACAAAGTGAAAAATAATGATTTAAACCAGGGGCAGGAAAAAGTTAACCCAGTTGATCTGTATCCCCACATAAATCAATTAAAAGAAGATATTTCAGTTTATAAAAATAATGAAAATAAAATCATATCTGCAAACCCTGAAAAATTTAAATTCTTGAATTCCAGTTCCTAGTTAGTACTACTATTTAGAAAGTTAATAGAATAACTTTTTATTGATTAACATGGAAATATATTAACCTCAATTTTGATAATTCAATCCATTAGATATTTATAAATAAAAATTCCGAGTCTGTGTCAATGATGAACAAGTTCAGAGATATCAACCCTCAAACCGCTTTTCTTATTATAGGGCTAATTTATGGATTAGGTTTCCTTCTTGCAACTCCTGCTTTTCAGGTTCCTGATGAATACGAACACTTTTACAGGTCATTATATGTAAGCGAAGGACATATAGTGCCTGAAAAATTAGGTAACCTGTCAGGAGTTTACGTTCCTGAAAGTGTGAAGTTTACATCAGATACAGTTAATCAAGAATGGTATACATTCCTTCAGGACAGAGACAATAAGACAAATCTAGCTCCTCTTTTACATTTGCCATTTAACAGCAAGAATATGGTTTTTGAAGACATTTCAAGAATTGCAGTAATCACTTATTCCCCTGTCCCGTATTTAGTATCTGCATTTGCTATAGATCTTGGTAAATTGTTTAATTTAGCTCCGTTAGTACTTATGTACATTGGAAGATTAGCAAACCTGCTGGTATGGATTTTTCTCACATATCTAGCAATCAAAATAACTCCTGTCCATAAGTGGGTTTTCTTTATGTTAGCATTGCTTCCAATGACAATTTTTGAGGCAGCTTCACTTTCTGCAGACAGTTTTTTACTGGGAATATCCTTTTTAATCATTGCAATTTTCTTCAAATATGCATTTGATGATAATAAAAAGAGAATAGGCTTTAAAGAAATTTATATTTTAGGTATACTTCTCCTGCTAGTAGGACTTGCAAAAAGTAATTATATTCTACTGTTATTTTTAATATTTCTTATTCCTGCACAAAAATTTGGGAACAGGAAAAACAGGATTTTAGTAACAGGATCTTTATTTTTAGTCGTGATCGCAGTTGTAGGTATCTGGAATCTTATTGTTAACGGGCTTTATGCTCCCATTATACCACAAGTATCTATTTCAGGCCAAATCGCCTACCTTCTAGGAGATCCTTTCAGGTTCCCATACTTACTAATAAACACATTTATTAGCCGCGGCTTATCCTATCAATTTTTATTTGTAGGTAATTTCTGGCTGGATATCCCATTACCTACATGGTGGTTAGGTTTTTATTTAATTACAATAATTCCTGTAGCTTTACTTGATAAAAGCAGGATAAATATAACCCGGAATCAAAAATTAATTTCAGCAGCGACTTTCATCCTTAACGCCATTATCGCCTGTGCCCTTGTGTACATTACATGGACCCCTGTTGGACAGAATGTTATAGATGGAATTCAAGGAAGATATTTCATTCCTATATTCCCGCTTCTCTTCCTGTTGTTATACAAAGTAAAAGATTTCGAAAATTATTATAAAAAAATAGACAGCAATAAACTGGTTATTAAAGATAAAGATATTGTTAAAATTATTCGCGAGAACTTAAATTTAATATTAATTGCATATATTATTATTTTCCTGTCAATTACACTTTTAATATTTATATTTAGTTATTACATCTAAAATACAATTATACTCTTAATCAAAGCTTAAACTTTGTTTTATAGTGAATTACATTTGAAAATTTTTAATTTTCACGGTTGCAAAACTCCGTTTTGCAAACAGCGAAAAACAAGGTTTTTTGCATGCTATCGAAATCTTAGATTTCGATGCTCTCAAACACTCCGTGTTTGGAGCCACGAAACTACGTTTCGTATGGCACCGAAAATCGTAGATTTTCGAGTGCTATGCGTTTTTCTACACGTAAAAAAAATCAGAACTTACGAAAATCGTAGATTTTCGTGCCCCAAAAATTCTTTGAATTTTTGAGGGATTTTTTTAAGATTTTGACAGATTAATAAAATTTAGATTGAATAAATTGAAGGAAATTCAGAATGAATTTCCTGAACCGCAAAAACGAAGCTGGCAAAAATCTTTGATTTTTGCTGCCTGCAAATCTGAAAGATTTGCGGTTCGGAAATCGTAGATTTCCTCAACATCAAAATTGAAAATTTTGACAGTTTTGCAGGTTTAAACCACTTAAATACATTTTTTTAGATCAATTAATCTAAATTATTTGTTAATTCACTATAATTAAAAATAGCACATAATACATGTTTTGGTTTTTTAGAAATAGCCTAATTTCATGTATTCTAATAATTAAAAGGTGAGTATTTATTATAAGTAATTATTACTTACAAAAATCAATGAATAAAGCGTTCTTATAAAAAATAGAAAAATATAACGAATGTTAAAATGAATATTTTATATGCAGGACAAATGAGAACTAAATAGCAAAGATTTATACAGAATAAAATTTAGAATAATATAATACACACTTACAATTATCTTACTTATTTTAGATGGAGATATTAAATGACAGATATAGAAGATACTATTATAGACAAATTACTAAAAAATCAAACAGATCAAACACATATCCAGTTCTTCCGTTACATGTTCGTTGGGGGAGCTGCATTTTTAGTGCAATTTGCATCATTTATGATATTTATAAACGTCAATATCAATTATCTTATTGCTACGCCACTGGCATTTATTTTAGGATTAATAGCTAACTATGCTTTAAGTATTAACTGGGTCTTTAACAAACATGCACTTGACAATATGTGGTCAGAATTTGTGATTTTTGCAGTTATTGGCGTTATAGGAATGGTAATAACTGAAATACTTACATGGTTCTTTGTAGATTTCGTTGGTTTCTATCAAATTTTTTACAACGTTCATCTATACAATTCAAGTCATAATATAGGCTTTTATGTGGCAAATGTTGTTACCGCTGCCTTAGTATTATTCTGGAACTTTTTTGCAAGGAAATTAACATTATTTAAATAAGGATAACCCCATCCTTATTAATTAAAAACTACAATTATAGTTGAGTAACAAATGTTTTAGACACTAATCTATAAAAAAATTGTTTATATACTTTAAACCAAAAATTGCAAGGAAATTAACAATATTATACGAGTATAACCTTACCATTATCAATTAAAAACTACAATTAATATACTAAAAATTTCTGCAAAGAAATTAACATTATTATAAGGATACACAATATTATTAGTCAAAAATTGCAATTATAAAAATAGTTAGTATACTAAAAGCGATGCTTAGTAAAAACATCGATAATAATCAAAACACAAGGATTTAAGCAAGGAGTACCGATATGAGTCAAAAAACAGCGATTATAATAGGAGCAGGACCTGCAGGATTAACTGCAGCTTATGAATTACTTGATAAAACTGATATCAAACCAATTATCTATGAAAAAAGCGAAGATATTGGAGGAATCTCAAAAACCGTTGAATATAAGGGCAATCATATAGACATAGGCGGTCACAGATTCTTTTCAAAAAATGATCGGGTTATGAAATGGTGGCAGAATATCATGCCGCTACAAGGGACACCTGCAAAAGACGATTTAACCCTTGGAAGAGAAGTTCCATTGGAGAAAGAATGCTTAAAAAGAGAAATAGGGCAAAAAGAAGCTAAAAAAATTGCAGCACCTGATCCAGAAGAAGAAGATAAAGTAATGCTTAACAGAGGGCGCCTTTCAAGGATCTATTTCCTTAGAAAATTTTTTGATTACCCTGTTAAATTAAATTCCAACACTATTCGAAATTTAGGCGCCTTAAGAATGATTAAGATAGGCCTAAGTTACGCTAAAGTCACAATATCTCCAATTAAAGAGGAAAATACCCTCGAAGACTTTTATATCAACAGGTTTGGTAAAGAACTTTACGGCACTTTTTTTGATGATTATAATATAAAACTATGGGGAGTTCCCTGCAGTGAGATTGCACCCGATTTTGGAGCCCAAAGGGTAAAAGGCTTATCTATAACTAAAGTTGTCACCCACGCATTAAAAAGTGGATTTTCAAAAAACGATTCCATAGAGCAGAAAAACGTGGAAACAAGCTTAATAGGACAATTTATGTACCCCAAATATGGGCCAGGACAAATATGGGAAGAAGTAGCAAGAATTATCACTGAAAACGGCGGCGAAATACACTTCAATCAGGAAGCTGTTGGAATTGAACATGATGGCAATAACGTTAATCAAATTGAAATTAAAGACGCCAAAACAGGTGAAATAAAAAGTATAGAAGGAGATTATTTCTTCTCAACAATGCCAGTTAAAGACTTAATTAACGCTACAGAAAATGTACCTCAAAATGTTCAAGATGTTGCAAATGGCTTGATATACCGTGACTTTATTACAGTAGGTTTACTTTTAAATGAACTTAAAATAAAAAATGAAACTAATCAAAGGACCATCAATAATATAGTCCCAGATAACTGGATTTATATACAGGAACGTGATGTTAAAATTGGTAGGCTTCAAATATTCAACAACTGGAGCCCTTATCTTGTAAATGATGATTCCAAAACATGGATTGGTCTTGAATACTTCTGTGATGAAGGAGATGAATACTGGACTATGAGTGATGAAGACTTCTCAAAATTTGCCATAGACGAACTTGCAAAAATTGACATCATCGACAAAAAAGATGTGCTTGACAACGTAGTAATACGAGTTCAAAAAACGTATCCTGCATACTTTGGTACTTATAACCAGTTTGACACCGTTAAAGATTTCACAAATAAGTTTGAGAACCTGTTTTTAATTGGAAGAAATGGAATGCATAGATACAACAACATGGACCATTCCATGCTCACTGCAATGACTGCAGTTGACAATATTATAAAAGGAGTCACTTCCAAGGATAATCTATGGTGTATAAATACCGAAGAAGAATATCATGAAGAAAAGTAAGTATTTAGCGCCTTAAATGGCACTAATTTTCTAATTTTATTTTTAAAATTTAAAAAGTGAACTAATTTATTCTTTACTGACTTGAGTAATTCTTACAAAATTCATAGAAATTTTCAAGTAGTTTAGGCCCGTTTTCAGTATGATGAACTTCAGGGTGGAACTGTATACCATATAACGGTTTAGTTTCATGCTTCATCGCTTCAATTTCACAAATTGGAGATGTTGCAAGCAGTTTAAAACCTTCAGGTAACTTTGTAACCTCATCCTTATGAGATGTCCAGACTTTCATGGTATCTCCAAGTCCCTTAAAGATATCATTCTCTTCTTTTATGGTAATTTCAATTTTTGCATAACTTTCCATCCCTGCAGATCCTACTTCTCCACCATAAGCTTTTGCTATTATTTGATGGCCAAGGCAAATCCCTAAAATAGGATAATCCAGTTCTTTAACATATTCAAAACAATTTCCAGTCCTTTCTATAGATGGTCCTCCACCCAGTATGAGACCTACGGGTTCTTTTTCATTTATTTGATCAATAGATGTTGAATTCGGAATTAGTTCTGAAGGAATCTTTAGATAATGTAATGTTCTATGGATTCTGTGATTGTACTGTCCATGATTATTTATAACAAGTATTTTCATTATATATCTCCCAAATATTGTTTTATTAGTAAATTAAGTCATGTAAACATAAAAATGTATAAATATATTAAAATACAATTAGGATATATGGAATTTAGAGATATCATATATATAATAATAGCTATTATAGTTGCAGTAATTTTACTCAAGATACTATGGTTCTTGCTACCAATAATCATTATACTTGTCCTAGCCTTTATCGTATATATCTTTTTGAAAGGCAGAGACAGATACGGATAATCAAAACAATTTACCTCCCATTTAATTTTATTTCAAGTTAATATTAATTAATCATACAATAATTTTACTCAATTTCTATTAACCTCATTTCGATATGAGTATGATTATTTCTGAACGATTTCTAATTAATGATTTCAGACGAAATACATTCTTTAAACCTGTTTTAATGTTATTAATTATCATAAAATTATATCACATCTCCATTTGGACTGTTTTTAGAAATTCTCTCAAGATATAGTTCTTAAGCCAATCATAGCCTTTATCATGTATATCTTTAAAAGGCAGAGACAGATACAGATAAATTAAGATAATTTACTCATTTTCTATTTATTTAATTAAATAAAATAGTTTATTTTAGATTTAATATACAATTAATTTATTAAACATGCTACTTTTTAATTTAAATCCTGTTTTTATAATATTAAATTTAAATAATCAGTTATAACCCGTCTAACTTAAAAATAGATTCTTCACCACATAATTTATTAACAGTACTAAAGAAATCAAATGACATAAGTTTAACTAAATTAGCAGGGTGAACATATGCAAGATCTTGAATCTGTGGGAATGAAAAAGGGATTACTCTATGAAACAATTATAACCACTCAAAATAGGAACGGAGTGCCAAATGCAGCCCCTATAGGAGTTATCTGCAAAAATAAAAGTGAAATCGTGCTGAATCTTTTTGAAGGAACCCACACTCTTGAAAACATAAAAGCGAACTCCAAATTTGTTGTAAATATACTAAAAGATCCTCTAGTTTTTGTAGGTTGCACCACTGGAGATCTTTCTCATGATCATTTTAAAAAGCATGGTGATGTGTTTTACATTAAAAATACAGATGCGTTTTTTACTGCAAGTGTAATCGGCACTAAAGAAATTGAAAAAGAAGATAATATCAGCAAATCCAAGATGACAATAATAAAAGCCGATGTAAATGAAGTTATTATTAAAAAAGAAAGTGTTGAACCTTTAAACAGGGCCATTTTTGCGATAATAGAATCACTTGTTTATTTAACAAGAATTAAAATGGTAGATGAAAATACTGCAAAAGAATATTTAGAACGAATTCATGAAATGTCAAGAACTGTAAACCGTGTTGGAAGCTTAGATCATAAAAAAGCGATGCAAAATATTCTAAAATATATTGAAAACGACTGATAAACCCTTTAATTTAAAATAATATAATGAATATATAAATTTAAAAAAAAGACTTTTAAAATTTTATCTATACACTGGATTCTCTAAATATAATTTTAAATTCACAACCATTATCCTTTTCAAGATCAATGAGCCCATCAAGCTGTCTCACCAATGCATTTACCAGTTGCAACCCACTAGTCTCTGCATATCTAAAATCAATATCATCAGGTAAGCCAATTCCATTGTCCCCCACTTTTAATGTGAAATTACCATCATCTAAAGTAAAGAAAATATTTATTTCTCCAGTTATATCATTTTGACCTTTAAATTGATCATTTACAAATTCACGGTTAGATGGCTGCGTAAATCTACTTTTTAAGAGTTTACGATCTTCAAAATACGACGATGGGAAAGCATGTTTTATGGAGTTGGTGACGAGTTCATTTAGAATTAAACCACATGGAACTGCAGTATCTATATCCAGCAGAATTCCATCTATCTTTATCTTTGCATTTATATTTTTATCAACTGTATATGACTTAAACAGGTGATTAATTAAATCATGGGCATATTTATTAAAATCAATTATTGCAAAGTCTTCAGATCTAGATAGAGTCTCATGAATTAAAGCTATCGTTTTAACACGGTTTTGGCTTTCTTGATAAATCTCAATAGGTTCTTTATCATTGAGCTGAGTATATTCTAGTCCCATAAGATTAGATATTGTCTGTAAATTATTTTCGACTCGATGGTGTATCTCTTCAAGGAGTATATTCTTTTCCTCAAGTGATGTTTTAATCTCATCTTCAGCCATTTTACGTTCTTCAATTTCATTTTTAAGCTTTTTATTTGCTTCCTGAAGTTCAATTGTTCTTTCTTGAACCAGTTCCTCAAGATGATCTCTGTGCCTTATCAATTCACCCTCAATTGCTTTACGCTCGATTGCATATGATATAGATCGCGACAGAAGACTGCTGTCAACCTTTCCTTTAATTAAATAGTCCTGTGCTTCACCTTTAACTGCATTAATTGCCACATCTTCATCATCGAATGCACTTAATATAACGATAGGAATTTGAGGTACTCTTTCTTTAGCTTTTAGAAATGTATCAAAACCAAAACTATCCGGTAAGTTTAAATCCAGTAACAGCACATCTGCCCCATTTTTTTCGATATAATTTAATCCATCTTCAAGGCGGCGAGTATTATGTAACTTAAATCTATGTTTTCGTACTTCATTTAACATTTCCCTTATTAAAGCTGTGTCTGTAGGATTATCTTCTATCAAAAGAACGTTAATGTACTTAGCATCCATCTTATCATCCTTAGGTCTTTAAGATTAGCATTTTGAACTATTGGCTATTTAATGGCATTATCCCAAATAAGATGGTTATATTTACTTTTATTACAATATAAGTTTTTTTATTATAAAACAGAATTCTACTTTTTTAAAGCTATTTAACCATCATAATATGAATTATACATGATTTAACAGCCATCACATTTTAAAATTTTTAAATAAATAACCAGATGCTCTTAATAAATTTAAGTTCTATAAAATTGTTTCCGTCTTGCCTCTAACAAATCAGGTTCTTTACCTACGATTTGAGATGCTACCATTATTTCACCACCAGATTCCTTCTCTACTGAATTTACAAAATTGGTATATCTCGTACTCCTTAAAAGGTGATGGTCCAATACCACTTTAGGTATTTTTTCCGCTATTTCAATTAAATTGATTCGAGCTTTTTCGATATCTTTTCTCTCAACGGCATATCCTGCAAGATAAATAGGAGGGCCGCTTAATATCAGCATATCCGGTTTTTCTTCGAGAATAAAATTCTTTGATTCGCCATAAATGGGGCCTTGAACATCAGATGCATGCATAAAAGTTTTTCCATCCCACATGATGGTTACCGCAAGTACATAACCTAATTTACTCCCCTGCGATCCATGGGGAAGAGGATTTGAAAATTTAATAGATGTATCTCCAATTTCAAATGATTTACCATCGGCATATGATACTTCACAGTCTAAATCCTTTAAATTCTTTAAAAAATCAGAAGCTCGTTTTTGCTGGCTTTTGTTGATTTTGGAAGTGGGGTGTTTAATGAACAATTTTTTTCCTTGATACAGCTTTTCTGCAATTTTCGGTGAAGAATCCAGAAATTTTCCAAGTTCAAATGGAGTGTAGTGGTCATGGTGGTAATGGCTTATAGTGATAATATCTGCTTTTTCTGCATATTCTTCAATTCTAGCTCTGTTTTCGTGCAATGCATCAAATTCGGTCTTCCATGGAGGATATCCAAACCTTTTAGGCGCTATAGATGTCCCAGGATCAATAAGTATTTTCTGGTCGGTTTCAACAAATGTAGCCATGGACCTTACGCCCATACTTTCAAAAGCAAGCGGTATAACTTTCATGAGATCACCTGAATTTCCATTCACTTTACAACATCCACAAAATCAAACTTTTCTACATCAAATAGTCCCATATCACTTATTTTTAGTTTAGGAATTACTAGAAGGGCTAAAAATGACATGGTCATAAAGGGTGAATCCAGTTTACAGCCCATATCATCCAGAGCATTGTGTAAAACTTCAAGTTTAAAGGCCACATCTTCAGCAGATTTCATACTCATTAAACCACCGATTGGGAGTTTTAAGGAATGTATACACCCATTAGATGCAGTTACAAGTCCGCCGTTATTTTTAACAAGACTGTTAACAGCATCTACCATATCCTGACTGTTTGTTCCAACTGCAATGATATTATGTGAATCATGGGCCACACTTGATGCAATTGCTCCCTTTTTAAGTCCAAATCCATGGACAAATGCATTTGCCATTTTGTTATGGCCGTATCTTTCAAGAACTGCTATTTTTAAAATATCATTTTTTACATCCGGCCCTATTTTACCACTGGCAACAGTTAATACTGCTTCAGATTCTCCAGTAAGCAGCTGCCCCTCACGTACATCAATTACCCTTACTTTTTCTTCTCCTTCATGAGATGAAATTTCAAAATCTGCAGGTTTTTTAGAACTTATTTTAAATGTACTTTCAAGTGCAGGAGGATTAACTGAAAACAACGCTTTTCCTTCACGTGCAACAATATTTCCATCAATATAAACTTCTTTTACATTGAAATTTACAAGATCATCAACTACGACCATATCTGCAGATTTTCCAGGAGCAATTAATCCAGTATTTAAGCCATAATGAGCTGCAGGATTAATAGTTACCATCTTAACTGCTTTAACAGGATCTTCTCCCAGTTCAACAGCTTCCTTCAGCATTAAATTAACATGCCCTTTTAAGAGATCTTCAGGATGTTTATCATCAGATATTATGAAATCTCCACCAGCGCATATTAAATCCGCCAAATTTTTTGCAGACGAGCCCTGTCGGAGCATCACCTTCATTCCAAGTTTTCTTTTTTCAATTACTTCCTTTTTCAATGTGCATTCATGATCAGTTGAAATTCCTGCTGCAATATACTTACAGAGGTCATTTCCACTTAAAAGAGGCGCATGCCCATCTACAGGCTTTCCATGATTTTTCGCGGCGGCAATTTTGGCCGTAACTTCAGGATCATCCGACAAAACTCCTGGAAAATTCATCATTTCTCCAAGTGCAACCATTTCATCATATTTAAGGAGTTCGTCAATCTCTTTTGAGCTAATTACAGCACCCGAAGTTTCAAACGGCGTTGCAGGAACACATGATGGGGCTGTAAAAAACACATTAAGTGGAACAGTCGATGCATCCTCAATCATATACTTTATTCCAGGGATTCCCAGAACATTGGCAATTTCATGGGGATCTGATACAACTGACGTTGTTCCGTGTGGTACAACTGCTTCTGCAAACCTTGAAGGCGTAAGCATTGAACTTTCAATATGTATATGTGCATCAATAAATCCAGGTAAAATGTACTGGTTAAATTTACCTTCAATTTGCTTCACGCATTCTACCATCCCACTACGTACTTCTATTTCTGCAGGATAGATCTCTTCAGTAAACGGGTTAACTAAATTGCCTCTGATCATGGATAACGCTCCCAATAAAATCAACTTAATCTAAATTTAATATTTATAAATTATTTAACTGTATTTTCTTTATAGATATTCTTTTTAAAAAAGTTAAATACTTAAAATCTCATATTTTTTCTTTAAATATCTGTGAGCAAATGGATAAATCATTTTATGAATAAAATTGACATTGTAAAAATAATTAAGGAATTTAAGGGGATCTTTTGACCTATGAATTCTGTTTACAATAAAAGAATAATCTAAAAAACAGAATCGTTCCCATAAATAACGGTTAACCATACCTGCTTTTAATTTATCCTCAAAAAATCTTTCTGCACATTTCTGGTAATCTTTTCCATTGATTATACTTTTTGCAGCAAGGTATCCTGATGTCACAGCGCTTTTAATCCCAAAGCCCCATAAAAAGTCCTGCAGACCCGCGGCTTCGCCCACATATAAACTTTTACCTCGTTTAAAAACATTTTCATATGAAAAACTACCTATACCGCCCATATTACATGTTTCTTTCAAATTCAAGTCAAACTTATTATTAAAAATCTTTTTTGTTTGTTTAAAATAAGAATCCATGTTGTTAAAATTATTGAATAAGACAGTAGCCATGCAGCCATGTCCACCTGCAATTAAAAGGTAAGAATAACCAGTTAAAGCTGCATTATTGTTAACAAGGCCAACGGCCATATTTTGAGAGAACGTTTTAAAGGTAATTCCCTTTGCTGCAGCATAAATTTTATCTTTTATAGGGCCTGTTGCAATAATATCAGCTTCATTTTCAGGGATTATCTCGTTAAAATGAACATTTACTCCCAGATCCAAAGCTTGATTTTTTAAAGCAGTATCTAAAGTTTCTTCTTTTGATCCCCTCTTAACAAGATAAAATGCGGGCCTTTTACATTTAAAATTCCATATTTTAGATTCATTGAAAATTTTAAGTTCTAAAAAGGGATTATATTTGAAATTAAGATTAATGTTCATATCCTTAAATAATTTAAGTACATCTTCTTTATCAGACCAGTTTTCAAGTCCCTGAAAGTCCTCATGAAATCTTGAGCCCACATCACTGCTCTTTTCAAAAATATCTACATTATAACCAGATCGGGCAAGATTTATAGCTGCAGATAATCCAGCAGGGCCTGCACCTAAAATTTGTATCTCTCCCATAGTATTAATTTTGTCTGTAATTTTATAAATTATTGATCAAATTGAGACAGAAACACATTATATAAACTAAATACTAACTATTAAATCTTAATATCCAAGGTGCTAAAACATGGAACAAAAATTAACGGGCGTACCTGAAACATTACTGGTTCCCTTGTGGGCCAGGGCAACTGAAACAAAACATGAAAATCCAATTATTAAAGATGAAAAAGCTGTCGAAATAATGGCAAAGATCGAATATGACTTTTCCAAATTTAAGAATCAAGAGCCAACACAGATCAGTGTTGCCGTTCGAACTGAACTCTTAGATAAAGCAGCGAAGACTTTTATTGACAAATATCCTACTGCCACTATTATCAATATTGGATGCGGCCTTGACACCCGCTTTTTAAGGACAGATAACGGCAAAATTTGCTGGTATGACCTGGATTTACCTGAAGTAATCACTATTAGGGAGCAGTTCTTCAATGAGAGTGAAAGACATAAAATGATAGCCAAATCTGTCTTTGATTATTCATGGATAGATGATATCAAAGCAAAAGGACCTGTTCTAATAATTGCAGAAGGAATATTCATGTATCTCACAGAACAGGAAGTTGAAGAGATAATGGATAAATTAGCCCATGCATTTAAGGGAGCTGAAATGCTCCTTGAGACCACGCCTGCATCACTGGTAAAACAAAACCAAGAACATGATCTTATCAAGGATCAGTACAAAATAGAAGCTCGTCTTCAGTGGGGAATCAAAAAAGGAAAAGATATTGAGAAATTAAACTCCCATATTGAATTTATTGAAGACTGGCATTACTTCGATTACCATAAAAACAGGTGGAGGATAATACGCTGGCTGTCATTAATTCCAACCTTTAAAGATAGGTTTGGTAACCGGATTGTCCATTTGAAATTCATTTAATTTTTTAAATTTTTATTTTAGACATCTTAATCACATCTAAGATATCATCTAATTTTTAGGTCAACCTAAAAATTTATATATTATAAAAGATTTAACTATACCTAACTTTCCATTATTTAGGTACGCCTAAATATGAAAGTAGATTGTAAACATGGTTTTAGATCATCAGAGCTCAAATGTATCATTTGAAACCACGTTTATAGACAGAACACATCAAAATATGGTTTTAGGCCTTCTTCTGCCAAAAAACTAGCTTAAAATCATATTTTAAATAATCAAACATGTAAATAGGTCTACCATACCGGTTTATCCTCCAAAATAATGTCTAGTTAGGGATCTGGAATTAAAACAGGTCCCTGACCTCCTTATTTTTACTAATTTAACTTAAAACTACAATTTAATTGTTACTTGCTCTATGAGACCCATCTAAATTTTTAGGCCAGCTTAAAAAAATAGCAAACCTTATATATCAAAAAAGATTTAGGTATACCTAACTTTACAATATTTAGGTGGACCTAAATATTGGAAGGACAAATGAGGTGAATAAAAAAATGATAACAACATTGAATGAACTTAAAACAGGAGAATCAGGAATTATTGTATCTTACAACGGAAAAGGTGAACTTCGAAAACACCTTATGGAAATGGGATTTGTAAGAGGGTCCAATATTGAAGTAAAAAGAATAGCACCCTTAGGAGATCCCATGGAAGTGAAAATTAAAGGATACTCCATATCTTTAAGAAAAGAAGAGGCAGTAAATATCGAAATCGAAGTAACATGATAATTTCAGTCAGGTTCTAAAAATAAGCGCTGAAAATAGTTCAATAGAAACAAATAGAAAGCAAAAAGTTATCCACAACTTAAATTTGGATAATTTCAAGATAATAATTAAAAAAATACCTAAAACCTTTAATAATGAATTTAAATCGTCATGGGTCTTAGGACGTGAAAAATACCCAATATGGGAGGAATACAACCCATGGAAAAGATAAAAATAGCCCTGGCAGGAAATCCAAACGTTGGTAAAAGTACACTTTTTAACCAGATGACTGGTATGAAACAGCACGTTGGTAACTGGCCGGGCAAAACTGTAGAAAAAAAAGAAGGAAGCTTTAAATATAAAGGAAATGAATTTGATGTAATCGATCTTCCAGGAAATTACAGCCTTACCGCTTATTCCGTTGAAGAAATAGTTTCAAGAGATTATATTGTTGATGAAAATCCAGATGTAATTGTTAATATTGTTGATGCTGCTAATCTAGAAAGGAATCTATATTTAACTGTGCAAATGATGGAACTTGGAGCCAATTTAGTGCTTGCACTCAATATGAACAAGTTTGCAGATGAAAAAGGCTTTAAAATAAACATTGATAAATTATCCCAACTTTTAGGGATACCTGTTGTTAAAATTGAAGCTGTTGATAAAACAGGGTTTAATGAATTAATGAAAACAGTAATGGAAGTTTCAAAATACCCTAACGATGTTTCAGGCAGAATAGAATACGGAAATGAAATTTCTGAACATGTAGATCAGCTCGAAGAAATTATAAATAAAAATATTTCAACAATAAATGCTCCTTCAAGCTGGACAGCTCTTAAACTACTCGAAAATGATAAAGAAGTTGTAAAAAAAGTTGAAAATTCTCAAAACGGGTCAAAAGTCATATCCGAGGTAAAGAAAGTTCAAAAACATTTAAATGATGTTTTTGGAGATGATGTTGACGCATCAGTTACCGATGCTCGATATGGTTTTATAGCAGGACTTATTCAGGAATCAGTGCAGAAACCAAAGATAGACAAGGTAACAAGATCTGATTTAATTGACCGCGTTGTAACCAATAAATATCTGGGAATACCCATATTCCTAATTATAATGTGGCTCACATTCCAGATAACCTTCACTGTAGGTGCACCATTCCAGGATCTTATCGATTCAGGGTTTGGTTGGCTTGGAGACACTATAAGTGCATATTTAGGCCCTGGATTTGTAACATCATTCCTTGTTGATGGAATAATAGGTGGTGTAGGCGGTGTAGCTGTATTTATACCTATGATCTTCCTGCTGTTTCTGATACTTGCTATACTGGAGGACAGTGGTTATCTGGCAAGAGCTGCATTTGTAATGGACAAATTAATGCATAAACTGGTTGGTCTGCATGGAAAATCATTTATACCAATGATACTTGGTTTTGGGTGCTGTGTACCCGGTATAATGGCCACAAGGACACTTGAAAATGAGAAAGATAGATTTTTAACCATGTTAATCGTTCCATTCATGTCCTGCAGTGCAAGGCTACCTGTTTACGCCCTTATTATAGCTGCGTTTTTCTCTGCATACCAAGGATGGGTCTTGTTCTCAATTTACATGCTGGGAATAGTAGTAGCAATCATAATGGCATCTATATTTAAGAAAACATTATTTAAAGGGATGTCAGCGCCTTTTGTTATGGAACTTCCACCATACAGACGGCCAACTGTTAAAGGTGCTCTACTCCACATGTGGGAGAGAGGATATCTTTTCATAAGAAAAATGGGTACAATTATCCTTGCCCTATCCATCGTCATATGGGTACTCAGCAGTTTACCTGTGGGGGTCGAATATGGTTCACAGGCAAGTATAACCGGACAGGTAGGGACTGCTATAGCCCCAGTATTCGCACCTCTCGGTTTTGGTGAATGGCAAGCTTCCGTTGCAGTAATATTTGGTTTCCTTGCTAAGGAGGTGGTTGTAAGTACTTTTGGTACCATTTACGGAGTTGGTGAAGATTCAGCAGGTGAACAGGCATCAAGTGAAGTATCCAGTGATAACGCAACAGCTGAAGCGGCACCTGCAGACGAAGAAGAATCACCCGAAGAAAATGCAGGGTTTATATCAGCCATACAAAAACTATTCACTCCCCTCTCAGCTTATGCATTCATGGCATTTGTACTGCTGTACATACCTTGTCTAGCTGTGCTATCTGCAATAAGAAGAGAGACCAATTCATGGAAATGGCCAGCTTTCTCTGCAGGGTATACTCTGGTGGTTGCATATGTGGTTTCATTTGTCATATACCAGGGAGGATTACTGCTGGGATTCGGTTGAAGTGAAGTTATAAAATTGTAAATAAATCTTTAATTGAAAATTGGGGAAGAATTAATATCTTCCCCCCTTAGGTTTTTAATTTTCAGGTGTTAAAAATGACAACAAGATGTGGAATAAGAGGCATAAAAAGTATAGAAAAAACCCAAAACATTGAAAACAAAGTATGCTGTTGTAAAAATGGTGATGAAACAGTAGATAAGAGTGATATAAAGAAGGTGAAACCTAAAGAGAGATAAAAAACAGGGTTAAAACAGTTTAAGTTACATCAAATGAATGAATTACAGGTGTTAAACAGGAGATTCATTCATAAAAGATTAACGCGTAACTTAAATGATTTTATTTTTTTATTTTAATAAATATTTAATTTTAAAGTTATTTAATTAATAAAAAGCAATTATATCGCTGCAAACATTTTAGAAACATTTAATAAAAGCTATGTCTGTTGTATATTGAAATCCAAAATTTTATAGGATAAATATGACCATTTATTCATATGGAAGAGAAAGATACATGTGAAATTGTATGCGTGCACGAAGATAAAGTTAAAGAAATAAAGTCCCAAATGCTTGAAGATGAACTTCTCTTTGAAGTTTCTGACAATTTCAAGATATTTGGAGATTCAACCCGACTTAAAATACTGTATGCATTATCTAAAAAGGATCTCTGCGTTTGTGACTTAGCCGCAGTACTTGATATGAGCCAATCAGCTATCTCTCATCAGCTTCGGCTTTTAAGAAGTAAAAACTTAGTTAAATTCAGAAGAGAAGGTAAAATGGCTTATTATTTCCTTGCAGATGACCATGTCGTTTCAATGATCGAGCTTGGAGTAGAACATACCCAAGAAAAGCTTTAAACCCTCTTAAAATAATTTTCTAGTTTTTATAATATTTCAAATTAAGTTCTATTTCTAATCATAAATTTGATCTTTGTTTCTAATTTAAAGGATCTAATAGGTTCATATTAAAAATATAAGTATAAAATGAGATTTAATGAATATAAAAATTGATATTAAATTTCATAACCAGATAAAATCATTGAAATTAACTTTAATTTATTATAAAGTTACATACCTACTTTTTTTATTTTAAATCATTTTTAAGCGCAAAATATATATACTCATATGAACATCAATTCATATGATGATATGTTTGCAAGACCAAATATAGTCATGATGGAGATTTAAAAATGCCAGATAAAGAAATAATTTCCTGCCAAGATGACCTCTGCAGCGAAAACTCAGCTGAAAACAAAGAAAAACAGGATAATTGCCAAATAAAAGAAATAGAAGATCACTACAGCATTGCTGAAAGCTCAACTCACAGCAAAAAAGAATCAAGCTGTGAAGAATCAGATAATTCATGCGGCTGCGGCTGCAGCGAAGTTTCAAACGAGAATAAAGAGAACCATAAGCACGATCAACACAGAGAACACTACGATTGTGATGAACGCTCTGACCATACTAAAGAAAAAACAGATGATTCATGCAGCTGCGGCTGTGAAGACACATATGAAAACGAGCACAACACCTGTGAAGTAGAAAGTACACACCATGCATGCGGCTGCGGCTGCAGTGAAGGATTACTCGAAAAAAGAGAATCTTTATGGACCCGGAAAAATCTCTTTGTTATGATTACATCAGCTGTACTGCTACCTGTTGGGTTATACTTTAACTACTTTACAGGCCAGGAAATAGTATCTGAAATCCTGTTTCTGGCAGTTATAGCATTATCAGGTTATGAAATAATTAAAAGCGGAATTATGGGTCTTTTAAAAGGTAATTTCAGTATAAATCTTTTAATGACCATTGCAGTTGCAGTTTCATTTGCAATAGGATCCGGTGCAGAAGGAGCAGTTATAATATTCCTGTTCTATATCGCTGAATTTTTAGAAAATTATGCAGGAAACAGGGCACGAAAATCGATAGAAAGTCTCTTAAAACTAGCCCCAGATACAGCTACTATTAAAATAAATGATAAAAACATCGAATTAAATGTAAATGAAGTAAAAGTGGATGATATTCTTGTTGTAAGGCCTGGTGAGAAAATTTCATTGGATGGAATCGTGATCAATGGAGAATCCACAGTAGATCAGGCAGCAATTACTGGAGAAAGCATACCTGTCAATAAAACTGAAGGAGATAATGTTTTTGCAGCTACTTTAAATGGAGAAGGATATTTAGAAGTTAAAGTAACTAAAAAATCAGATGAAACAGTGCTTTCAAAGATTATAAATCTTGTAAGGGAGTCGCAGCAGAAAAAATCCATTACTGAATCTTTTATTGAAAGATTTGCAAAATATTATACTCCTGCAGTAGTGTTAATTGCAGCTGCAATAGCAACGGTGCCTCCGTTCGTATTTGGACAGCCATTATATACATGGATTTATAGAGCATTAGTTCTCCTGGTAATTTCATGTCCATGCGCATTTTTATTATCTACTCCTGTAGCTATGGTTTCAGGGATAACTGCAAGTACAAGAAATGGTGTACTGATTAAAGGTTCTAAATATGTCGAAGAAATGAAAAACATCAGTACCATAGTCTTCGATAAAACCGGTACCATTACAGAAGGAAAATTAGAAGTTACTGATGTTTTGACTCTGAATAATTACTCTAAAAATGAAATTCTTCAAATAGCAGGTTCACTGGAATCTAGATCTAAACATCCCCTTGCAGAAGCGGTTATAAACTATGTTGAAGAATCAAATATGGACTTTAAAGAAGTTAAAGACTTTAAATCAATTACTGGAAACGGTGTTAAAGGCCGTATAGATGGAAAAATGTTTTATATTGGTAAAAAAAGTCTCTTTAAAGATAATCCAGAGTTTCCTGAAGAATTAATAAACAAACTTCAAAATGATGGTAAAACCATTATAATTCTTGGAAATGATGATCACATACTTGCTGTAATAGGGTTAATGGATAGAATAAGAGGCCTTTCAAAAAGTACCATTGCCGGACTTAAAGAAAGAAGTATTAAAACTGTTATGCTTACTGGAGATAACGAAGGCACTGCAAAAGCAGTGTCAACCAAAATAGGAATTGATAAGTATTATAGTGGGCTTTTACCTGAAGATAAAGTTAAAATAATTGATGAACTGCTCAATAAAGGTGAATGTGTTGCAATGATTGGAGATGGTGTAAATGACGCCCCTGCACTTGCAAGGGCCAATGTAGGTATCGCCATGGGTGCTGCAGGATCAGATGTAGCCATAGAAACAGCAGATATAGCATTAATGCAGGATGACATCTCAAAAATCAATTATCTCATCGACTTAAGTAGAAAAACCATGTCTGTAGTTAAACAAAACGTTTCAGCAGCTCTTTTAATCCAATTGGCACTTGCAGCACTTGCAGTATTTGGGTTTGTATCTCTGTGGGTAGCAGTTACCTTTGGAGATGTGGGTTTAACACTTGCTGTTATATTGAATGCGCTGCAAATAGGAATTAAAAATAAGAATGACGCTATTTATGAAAATGAGAAACATGACCTCAACATAGATTACCCCAATCTTAAATTGAAAGGTCAGAATTGATATTTAAATAAAAATATCCTTTTTTTATTTTTTAAATTAAAGTTATTATCAAATTTTATTCTTTATTTTAAGGGACGTGTTTTAAGTATTCCCAAATTTGCTTAAACTTGTTTAAAAATCGGATAAAATATTTTTTTAAAGTTTACTTATCTTCTGGAAAATTCTCGCATTTTCTATACCATTTCATTTCTTATTAAAAACAGTGCCTCAATTAAAAATTTAAAAGCTCCAAATAATTAAATTATTCAAATTAACTTTATTTCTAATCAAAAAAGGTTTAATATATGTTTAAAGATCAAAATAAGTCAAATTAATTTTATATATAGTCAAATAAGCTTGAACATGCCTTTAAATACGATGATGACCATTACAATATTGTTAATAAGTATCCAAAATGAGTTATGATGTAAATAGTGTTTTCCCTTTAAGGGAGAGACATGCAAAAAATGCCAGATATTTAGTTATAACTCAAAACATGGAAAAACACGTAGTGGAAGAGATAATATGCATGCAAATCTAGATTCAAACGATAATGAAATAGGCATTTTACTTGTTGGACATGGAAGCAGTTTACCCTATGGGCAGGAAGTTCTCTATAAACTGGCAGAAGAATATAGAAAAAATTCAGATTACCCAGTTGAAGTAGGATTTATGAATATAGCAAAACCATCAATAGCTGCTGCAGTTGATACCCTTAAAAAAAAGCATGTGGAGAAAATAATCATTGTACCGGCATTTATAGCACATGGAATCCACACAAAGCAGGATATTGAATATGTCCTCCGCTTAAGGGAGGATAAACGACCATCAAAAATCCATAATTTTGATGAAAGTGAAAGAATTGATTTCGATGGTGAAATTATCTACACTGAACCATTTGGTGCTGATTCAAGGATCGTGGAAATACTCCAAGAAAAGGTGAATAACTCAATTAAACCACTTGAAAAAGCTTAAAAAATTATATCATAATTTTAAAATTTTTAACAATTAAATAATTTTATGTGCATCTGTGGTGAAAATGGACAAAATTATCGACTTCAAGAGATTTAAAAACGATGGCGAATATAGGACAATTATTTTAACTGTAATTTCAGGATTATTCCTCATAACAAGCTGGACTGGATTGTTAAAAGGCATTTTGCCCTTTGACCCTGCACTGATAAGTATTGTGATCAGCGGTACTCCCATACTGCTTGAAGCTGGAGAAGGATTAATTACCCGATTTGATTTAAAGGCAAATGTTCTGGTAAGCATTGCTCTTATTGCATCAGTTGCAATTGGCGAATACTTTGCAGCTGCAGAAATTGCAGTTATTATGATGATTGGAGAAATACTTGAAGATAGAACTGTTAGAAAATCACAGGAAAGTGTTAAAAAACTTATTCAACTGACCCCACAGACAGCACGAATAATGAGCCCTGCCGGGGAGAAAGAAATTTCTATTGAACAGGTAAAAATTGGAGATATTATCCTCGTCAGACCAGGAGAATCGATCCCTGTAGACGGAATTATAATAAAAGGACATACATCTATAAATCAATCCATTATTACAGGAGAATCAATTCCTGTTGACAAAACTGTGGGTGATGAAGCCTTTGTTGGTACATTAAACCATTTAGGGGCTATTGAAATAAAAGCAAGAAAAGTTGGTGGAGATACTTCCCTTGCAAAATTGATAAGGCTCGTTAAAGAATCAGAAGATAAAAAAGCCCCGGTTGTTAGAATTACAGACAGGGTAGCCACAGTAATTGTACCGCTTGCAGTGCTCGCATCTATTGTTACCTATTTACTGACCCGAGATATTACACGGCTGGTCACAATTCTTGTTGTGTTCTGCCCCTGTGCACTGGTACTTGCAACGCCAACTGCAATTATGGCAGGCATAGGCAATGCTTCACGTAAAGGAATTTTAATCAAAAGCGGTGAAGCATTGGAAAATGCAGGAAGAATTGATACAGTTGCATTTGATAAAACAGGTACAGTTACAAACGGTAATCCCGAAGTAATCGATATTATTTCACTAAATAATAGATACAGCAAAGATACTGTTCTATCATTGGCATCAGCAGCAGAAAAATTTTCAGAACATCCATTAGGTAAATCAGTTTACGTAAAGGCAAAAGAAATGTCACTAAATGTAGCTGAACCTCAAAAATTTAAAATAAAACCCGGTAAAGGTGTCACGGCTTTAATAAATGGTAAAAATGTCATGGTCGGAAACCAAAAGATGATTGGAACAACTGAGGAACAGTCCCAGTTTATTAAATCCTATGAAAACCAGGGAAAAACCGTTTTGATAGTAGCAGTAGAAAATTCAGTAATTGGACTGATAACTGTAGCAGATAAAATAAAAAACAAATCCCCAGAAACAATACAGCAGCTCAAAGAAATGGGCATAAATAAAATTCTGCTGATTACAGGAGATAATAAAAATGTCGCACATTCAATTGCAAAACAGGTGGGTATAAAGGATGTTTACGCTGAACAGCTCCCTGAAGGTAAAGTACATGTAATTGAGAACCATCTTAACGATAATAGAAAAGTATGTATGATCGGTGATGGAATTAACGATGCTCCTGCCCTGGCCATATCAGATGTAAGTGTTGCAATGGGAGCACTTGGTGCTGATGTCGCCATAGAAACAGCAGATATAGCCCTGATGTCTGATGATACAAGTAAAATTCCAGAATTAATCGACCTTTCAAAAAAAGTTATGGGCACTATCAATGTAAATATAGCAGCCCCCATCTTAATCAACATTACAGCCATCATGCTTGCAGCATTTGGAATCATTGGACCTGTAACTGGTGCTTTAATCCATAATATAGGGTCTGTACTGGTAGTAGCTAATTCATCTAGATTAATAAAATACCGCACAAATAAAGGCTCCCAAAAAAGAAAAGATGTGTTAAATATAAGTCATCCCCTTAAAGCCGAAAGATAGAGTACAATTAGTTATGTAAATTATTTTATCCTTTTAAAGTGTGAGATAACGTCTTAATTCATTTTTTAATGTATTATACTATTTTAGAAAAATTCTAAATGCAGCAAAGTTTATATACCATGAAAGATTTAGGTATACCTAACAATATTTAGGCATACCTAAATTAAAAAATATAATTTAAAAATCTATCTTAAAATTAAGATAAAATAAATTAAAGCTTTTTTAAGCATTTTCAATAAAAAACTGTTAAAAAACAAAAAATGAATGTAAACATAAATCAAATGGAGGTCATTTAATGCAATGCAAGCTTTGTGGATATGTATTTGATGAAACCAAGAAACCTGAAACCTGTAATCACTGCATGGGATCAAGCTGTAATAAAATCAAATGTCCAAACTGCGGATATGAAGTTTTACCCGAGTTTAAAATAGAATCTAAGTTTATAAACTTCTTAAAAAGGAGAATTAAAAATGAAGATAAGTAAACCTGCAGAAAAAACACTGCAAAAACTGTGGATATACTGGGTATACCTGGAAGGAAGCAGCAAAGTGCAAAAAGAACTGCATGATAAAAATGTAATTGACGAACTTGAAAATCTAAAATTGATAGAACCCAAATACAACGAAATATATCTAACTCCAGAAGGTTTTGAAGAGTCCAAAAAAATAATAAAAAGATGTAAATTGTCTGAAAAATCAGAAAAAATGATTCAAGAAGTGTTGTTATGAAGAAAAATATGGAAATTAAAATCCCCAATTTTGAATTAATTAAAGAGAATACATCTGAAGGACATACCTGCACCTGTTCATCAGGTACTGGTTCCAGATCAGCGTGCGGGTGCTGTGGAGGATCATGCAAATGTGCCAAAAAATCATTTTTGCCACTTGCACAAATGAAAAAAGGACAGTACTGCAAAATAGCCTATATTAAACCTGGAAAATATGAAAAGTCGCACAAAATACTGTCACTTTTACCGGGAAGTAAAGTTAAAATAATTCAAACAAGTCCTTCCCACATATTTCAGGTAGAAAACATCCAGATTGCAGTAGACAGTACCTTAGGAAATAACATATACGTGGATCACCTGAAATAATTCTTGAAAATAAAAAAAGACTTATTTTTTAAATGTAATAACGTTAAAAACTTTAAAACCGCATTATCATACTAAAAAAGTGTTTTCCATCAGCTGATTTTTGATTAAATAAATTTTAAAATTAAAAAATAAAAAAGATTTTTAATCTTTAATACACTCCAAACCTTCTAAACTTTCATAAAGAATAGGTAAAAATGCCCCAACATCTGTTACAACGCCCACAACCTGCGCACTTCCCCGGTCTGCAAGTTTTGTAACTGTTGCAGGATTTATATCTACACAGATACTCTTTACGTATGATGGGAGTATATTACCAACTGCTATGGAGTGGAGCATAGTTGCAATCATGATTACCATGTCAACGTCCTGAGCATATTTACGCATTTCATCTTGAGCCTGAATAACATCAGTTATAACATCTGGGAGCGGTCCGTCGTCCCTAATTGATCCTGCAAGCACGAAAGGTGCGTTATTTTTAACACACTCATACATGATTCCGCTTTTCAGCACTCCTTTCTCAACAGCTTCTTTTATTGAACCTGCCTTGTTAATTTCATTAATTGCATAAATATGGTGTCTATGTCCCCTAACAACAGCTTCACCACTCTTTGTACATATTCCCAGTGAAGTTCCATAGAGATCATTTTCAATATCGTGTGTTGCAAGGGCATTTCCCGCAAACAGTACGTCTATAATTCCTTCTCTTATCATCCTGGCTAGAATTGGGGCTGACCCCGTGTGAACTATTGCAGGACCTGCTACTATTGCTATTTTTCCATTCCTTTTTTTAATTTCCCTAATTTCGGATGCTATGTTTTTAACTATGGACCTTACAGGTTTTTCAGAAGATGCTTCACTTGACATGAATTCAAAGACTCCTTTTTTACCCCTTGGCCTTTCAGGAGGTTCTACTTTGATACCTTCTCTTCCAACAGCTACTAAGTCTCCTTCTTCGATCCGCCCTATTGGCTTACAGAGTGCGTGTTTGCTTTCTGGATCAATTACAATCATACAGTCCATTTCAATATCTTCAACTTCTATCCATTGTCCATCATACCTCACCTGTGTAGGGTGGTTGGTGGTGGAATAAAAGTCTTCAGGGAGAGTCTTATCTTTTGTGGATGGAACAAGTTCAATTTCCTTTATTTCTGAAATAACTGCCCCTATCTCACTTAATTCGTCAAGAATTTCACCTAAATGAGATTCATCATTTCCTATAACTCGTATTTTAGCATGGCTTACATCTTTTTTTTGTTTACCTATGTTAACATCAAGAATCTCAAAGTCCCCTCCCATATCCATTATAAGATCAAGGGTCTTTGGGAGCGTTAAGGAATCGATTATATGACCTGAAAGTTTAACTTCTCTTGTATCCATAATAACATCTCCAATTTAGTCTAAATTAAAGTAATAATTCTTAAAATATTGATTAAATTTAAGTTAGTATACTTTTTGTATTTAAGTATGCAAAATATCATAAGATTTCTTTTTAAATGAGTTTTAAACTTTTTATCTCCAGAATTCTCATGTGACTATTTATTAATAAATCATGGTATATAAATTTTGAGAGGATTTTAAAAAAGGATCAAAGATGAAAATGAAATTAAAAGAAATATAAAAGGTTTATTGCCCATATATATTGCTTTAAGGCATTAGTTTTATAAAAATAATGTATAAAAATTAGATTTGTAATTATTGCAAGGGAACAAAAAAATCAAACACCAAAAAATTGTTTAAACCATCCAGAACATGACTGTAACTCAAAAATTAACTTACTGAACAGCTAAAAAATCATATATAACTTTTGCACTGTTTATAGAAGTTATATCCCCAATTTCAGATGATGAAACCTCTACTAAATCAAATCCAATGACTTCTTTATCTTTTAAGCAATGAATCAAGCTTTCAAGTTGAAATGGATTCAATCCACATGGAGATGGAGTACCAACATCAGGAGCATAAGCCGGATCAAGCACATCAATATCTACAGTTACATACAACGGACCTTCAATGTTTTTTATGGCATTTTTAACCATATCTATGTTTTTATTAACTTCATGAGGCGTGAAATATGTTATTTTGTTTTCCTTTGCAAAAGATATTTCATCCTCCGAACATGACCTTATACCAATTTGAATCATATCTTTTGGATTTAAATCAAATATTCTGTGCATTACAGTCGCATGTGAATACTTTTCACCCATATATTCATCCCTTAAATCCATATGGGCATCAAAATGGACAATAGTGGTATTTTCAACATCAAGAGCTTTTAATATTCCCTCACTTATGGTGTGTTCTCCACCTACAGCCAAAGGGATAATATTTTTGTCTAAAAGTTCTTTAACCGTAAATTCTATAATTGAACTTGTTTTTTCAAAATTACCTTGAATTACTTCAATATCACCAAAATCAAAAAGAGATACATCTAAATTTTTATCTAAAATTATGTTATATCTTTCAAAATTATAAGAGGCTTCACGAACTGCCCTTGGACCAAATCTTGAACCTGGTTTGTATGTTGAAGTGCTATCAAAGGGAATGCCTATAAAACCAAATTTTTTAGTATCATCTGCTGATTCACCATCACCCCATAATTTCGAAAAAGCAAATTGTAAGGGGCTTTCTGTATAAAAAAGCATTTTATCATCTGTTAAAGGTATAATAATTAAAATTATTTAAAAAAAAAGAAAATAATTGAAATTAATTCAATTATTTAACCCTCATGATTTTTTGTTTACCTAAAGCTTCAATATAGTCTACTTCTACTCCTTCAACTATATCGTCTTTAAGTTCGTCAGGGATAGGTAGTTCAAAAGTTTCGTAACTTTCAATGTCCATAAGTTGAACTTCTTTTCCCATTAGAGCAAGAACTTGAGCTACCCTTTTATCGATTATAGGTACATCACATTTAGCATCTACAGGTTTTACAAGGCTTCTTTTCTGGTTATCGAATATACCGACAGCTTCTACTCTTGCTTTTGCAGCCCCGTGTTTTCCAGGGGATGATGTCTGGATACTTTTGATTTTTGATGCTTCACCATCTAATATGACATATTTACCTACTTTTAAGGTTTTTACTTCTACAACCTTCTTTGACATGTTATTTACCTCCAAAATCCTCAAAAATCTTTTGATTTTTGGGAGTTAGAAAAATACTTTGTATTTTTCTCAAATTTCAAATTTTGGGGCCTCGAACATTTTATGTTCGGGGCATGTAAAAATTCTTTGAATTTTTACTGCTGCAAAACTTTTAGTTTTGCAAGCATCGAAAATCTTCAATTTTCGAATGTTCAGAAAATACTTCGTATTTTCTTCAACCTCCAAATTAAATTAATATTAAAGAACTTATGAAATTTATAGCGATACCAAATGACCATTACTCCAGACATTTGGAATTATAATTTTCCATAATGAGATAATATTATTAGAATCTATCACCCAATATAAAAATACATTTCACTATAAAAATATTTAAACATGAAATTAATATGTCTAACCAAATTTAGCTCTTTAACTAAATCTAAAAGATATTTTATTTGTGTATGTATATAAAAGTTTTATAGATAACTCTCAAACATTTCATGTTTGGAGCCGCCACAAAAAATGAAATTTTTTTGTATGCGTTCGAATCATAGATTCCAATCTGTGCAAATACGATCAACAACAGATTTTTAAATCCATGTTAACATTTGCATCTAATTAGAGTATAATTTTTGCACAATGAATGTTTTATTATCTATTAAAGTTAACTATATCTTTTTCAATATTTAAATCTATTAAGTGATAACAATGAAAGTAGCAATAACATCAGGAAAAGCAGAGGGTCCAAGTAAACTCAATGCATTCGATAATGCCCTGTTAGATGCAGGAATAGGCGACGTTAATTTAATAAAAGTATCTAGTATTCTCCCAGCAGGTTCACAATTCGTAGAACTCCCAGAACTTACAGCGGGAGACATGATAAACTGTGTTCTAGCCCATGCAACATCAGACAAAAAAGGGGATGTGATCACTGCAGTGATAGCCGTCGCAACATCGGATGATTTTGGCTGTGTTGTTGAACATTCAGCTGTAAACGAAGATCCAGAAGAAGTGAAAAAATATGCTGTCTTTATGGCAGAGCAGATGATGGAAATAAGAAAAATGAAGATAAACGAAATAATCGTTGAGGGGAAAAGCCATGTGGTGGAAAATGAAGGCTCAGTAATCGCCTCAATTGTTTATCTGGGGTAAAATCATGAAAAAAGAGGATATTGAATTTTGGAGGGCTGTTTCATATCGAATAATAACTGAAGTAGGTGAAGCCATTACTCCACTTGTAGGTAAGGAAAAATCAGGCGAAACCGTGAAAATGGGTGCTGATGGTACCCCCACCAAAATGATCGATGTCGTTGCAGAAGAAAAGGTTATAGAAATTTTAAAAAATACTGGAAGATCTATGACCCTCATAAGCGAAGAAATAGGCGAATATAAAATAGGAAAAGGAACATCAGAAGTTGTTTTTGTAGTTGATCCCCTGGATGGGACCATAAATGCCCTTAAAAAGATTCCATTTTACGGAATTTCCATTGCAATTGCAGATTCATCCAGCAAATCATTAAATTCACTTACCCTGCAGGATATTGAAATTGGCTTTGTTAAAAATCTTGCAACTGGAGACATTTATGAAGCAGTTAAAGGAGAAGGTGCCAGTTTAAACGGTGAAACTGCAATTCCTTCATCGAGAGAAGATGTTACTGGTTCTTTAATAGGAGCTTATGTTCGCGGGGCCATGACCAAAATGAATGAAATATGCAAAACTGTAAGGCGAATTAGGTTACTTGGTTCTGTTGCTACTGAGCTGTGTTATGTTGCCGATGGTACCTATGATGCTTTTTTAGATATCAGAGGGAACTTAAGGGTAGTAGATATAGCCGCTGCTAAACTCATAGTTGAAGAAGCTGGAGGCACTGTAACCAATGAACAGGGAAAAAGATTGGATAATAAATTAGGTGTTACAGAAAGAACATCTATAATTGCAGCATGTAATTTAAACGTTCATGCAGACATAATAAACATTACGGAGGTTTTATGATGCGAATAGGGATTGCAGCACGCCTTGATATTCATAAAGCCATTGAACTTACCGATGACTTAACAGATTTTCTGATTAAAAATAGTGTAGAAGTTTTTTTAGATCCTGCCCTTGTAAAAAAACTTAATAAGTATCATGATTCTGCCAGAGAAATTCAGGACATGGATGTAGATATTATCATTGCAATTGGGGGTGATGGAACAATTTTAAGGACCCAGAGTTTTATAGATGGGAAAAATATCCCAATATTTGGGATAAATATGGGTACAGTAGGATTTTTGACAGAAATAGGTCCTGAAGAATCATTTCATGCCCTTAAAGAAGTGTTAAATGGTAATTATTTTATTGAAGAACGTACTCGCCTTGAAGTATGGCACAACAAAGACCTTGCACCAGCATTAAATGAAGTCGTTTTAATGACCCGGAAACCTGCAAAAATGCTTCATCTTGAAATAAGGGTTGATGATGAAATAGTTGAAGAATTAAGGGCTGATGGACTTATAATTGCAACTCCAAGTGGTTCTACTGCCTATGCAATGTCTGCAGGAGGCCCCATTGTTGATCCTCGTGTAAATGCATTTATAATAGTTCCAATATGTCCATTTAAACTTGGTTCGCGCCCTACGGTAGTATCTGGCGAAAGTATAATAAGTGTAAAGCTGCTTAGAGAAGGTAAAAAAGCCATAGCAGTTATAGATGGGCAGGTTGAGGAAGAGATCAACTACATGGAAGAAGTTATATTTAAAAAATCAGACCAGCATGCTTATTTTGTAAGATTGACCAAAGAGTTCTATAAAAAAGTAAGAGAGAAACTTATAAAAGGCGGAATAGGTCTGGAATAACTACTTCTTTTTTTATTTTTAGTGAATACATAGGAGCATATACTCAATGAATGCGTTAATTGTAGACATGACACATGGAGGAAAATTAATAGCTTCAGAGTTTTCAAAATTAGATGATTTTAATGTCTTTGCACTGGATATATATAACACGCTTTCTCTAGATGAAAAACTTTCTTTAGAGAAAAAAGGGATAAAATTCGTTGAAAAATCGTTTCTGGATGAAGCAAATAATGATAATTTTTTAATTGTTGCCCCTGTACACTGTAACATCGACTCAAAAGTCGATATGACTCATCACGAAGCAGTTAATTTTCTGATGAAAGACAAGATTAATATTCCAGTAATTGAAGTTACAGGAGTAAAAGGAAAGACCAGCACTGTAAAAATGCTCAAAGAAATATTTAAAGATTTAAACCCATTAATTTTAAGCAGCTTAGGTGTTGAAGTCGTAGAAAACCGTAAAAGCACACTTTTAAAAAAAGACATAAGTATAACTCCAGCAAGTATCATTGAAGCGTGGCATCTGGCTGAAGATTATAAAAATATTGGAATCTGTATATTTGAAACTTCTCTTGGGGGAACTGGACTTGCAGATACAGGCATAATTACCAATATAGCTGAAAACTACTCCATAGCATCTGGAGGGAAAACTGCAAGCCAGGCTAAAGCGCAAATATTTAAAAGCAATGTAATGGCATGTGATTTTGATTCATTTAATCAATTTTATTCAGATTTCTACAAAAAAACAAACACCTTCGGCAGCGCCAATGCAAATGTCCGTGCATCTAATATAAAATTTGGGCTTGATAAAACATCTTTTAATGTAGAAGTTAACGGCCTCAAAACCATAGATGGGGATATTCTAAACACTTCCTTCGATGTTTCAACTTTTGCACCTGCAGAACACCATTTAAACAATGTTCTCGGAGCTTTATGTGCCGCTTTAATTTTAAAAACTTCCATTAACCAGATTAAAACAGGATTAAGAAATTTTAAAGGAATTGATGGCCGAACTTCCATAAAAAATTACAAAGGAAGCAAAATTATAGAGGAAATCAACCCCGGAATTAATGTTACAGCCATTAAAAAATCAGTTAAAATGATTCAAGATCTAGAAAATCCAGTAATTATTTTTGGGGGCAGATATGGAGTAACCTGCGAAGAAATAGATGAAAAGGCCACTGCAAGGTTTTTTAATTCTATGGACTCTAAAATTCAGCTTATACTGGTTGATGAACTTGGTAAAAGCATCACAAACATGATAAAACGAAAATATAAGTATACTGACTTCAATAATGCTATTGATGAAGCTGCCCAAATGAATTCTAAAATGATTCTTTTGATATACAGATCTAATTTTTCAGATCTTGCCAGAAGATAATTTAAATATGAAAATTTTGAAATTACATGAAAATCTAGGATAAATCTTAAATTATATACCTAATGATCAATAAACCAATTTTTGTAAAGTTATGAGGTTATGATAATTCTTATAAAGTTATGATCTAAATGTGAAATTATTCACAAAAATCTTTTTAAAGGTCATTGATGAACATTCAATATGGAGTTGGAAAAACTATATATTATTTTGAGTACTCGAAAATCTATCGATTTTTGAGGCCTTCGAAAAATCAAATCGTTTGAAAATCGGAGATTTTCGGTGTTTATGGAGCATAACTCCGTAACCGTAAAAAACCAAATGTTTTTTACATGCATCGAAAATTCTTTGAATTATAGGAAATGCAAGCATGCGAAAAATGAAGCATTCGAAAATTCTGTGAATTTTCGATGCATTGAAATCAGAGCTTGCAAATCTTTGATTTGCGCTCCGAAATCGTAGATTTCGAGAGATTTCAATAGTTTTTTGCGGTTACAAACACGAAGCTTTCGAAAAACAAAGGTTTTCGATGCGTCAAATCGAAGATTTGACAGTGTTTTGTGCATTCAAAAACCTGTCAAAAATCAATTTATTTTTGACGCACAGAAAAATGCTTCGCATTTTTCTTAAGTTTCGGTTTTTGAAAGATTTTGTAAACATTTCCGAACCACAAAAAACCTATGGTTTTTTGAGGATTTCGAGGGATTTTTGATGATTTTGTAGGGTTTTTTAGTTTATTAAATAATTTGGAGAGGATTCTTTGAAAGTTGGCACCCGGGGAAGCAATTTAGCAGTGACTCAAACGAAAAGTATAATCAGTCAGTTGTCTAAAATAATAAACGAAGAAATAGATATGGAAATAATTAAAACTACCGGAGATAAAATCACTGATTCTCAACTTTATTCCATTGATGTAAAAGGCATATTCACCAAGGAACTGGACAAAGCAGTTCTGGAAGAAGACGTTGATTTTGCAGTACACAGTTTAAAAGACCTTCCCACAGAACTCGCAGGTGACCTTGAAATAGTAGCTGTTCCAGAAAGAGAGTCCCCAAATGATGTGCTTATATCTTCACATAAATGGGATGAACTCCCTGAAGGGGCGTCTATTGGGACAAGCAGCCTAAGAAGGGAAGCTTTTTGTAATTATCACGGCAAAAAATTGAATATTAAACCTATAAGGGGAAATATAGATACAAGAATTAAAAAAGTAATTAGTGGAGAATATGATGCAACAATAATGGCAGAAGCTGGCCTTAATAGGCTTGGTCTAGCCCATCATATCAAAGAAGTATTTCCAGTAGACTATTTCACTCCTGCAGCTGGGCAGGGAGCATTAGCTGTAGTTGCAAGGCATGACAGCAGTGTTAGGAAAACTTTAGAAAAATTAAATCATTTTAATTCAGTACAAGAAATAGCAGCTGAAAAAGCTGTGCTTGCAGAACTTGGAGTAGGCTGTCAATGGCCGCTTGGAGTATCTGCAAAGGCAAATGGCAATAAATTAGATGTTTACAGTATTTTATTAACAAAAGAAGGCGATGTACTGTCTGAGGCCAAATTAAGCGGATCAATAAACGATGCAGAAAAATTAGGTAAAGATGTTGCAAAAATAATGGAGGATTATGTGTGAATAAGGTAAATGTGGGCGTAATTGGTGTAGGAGCTATGGGAGTTCACCACGCCAGAGTATATTCTGAACTTGAGAATGCTAATCTAATGGCTATATCTGATCTTATGAGAGAAAAATCAGAGGAGGTTGCTAATCAATACAATACAAGGGGATTTGTAGATTATATGGATATTCTTAAAATGCCTGAAATAGATGCGGTTAGTGTATGTGTTCCTACTACTCATCATTTTAATGTTGTTATGGATGCAATAGAACATGGTAAACATGTATTGGTAGAAAAACCAATAGCATTTACCTTAAGAGAAGCAGAAGCAATGGTAAAAGCTGCAAAAGATGAAGGTGTTAAACTTGCAACTGGTCACGTTGAAAGATTCAACCCCGCTGTAGGAAAGGCAAAAGAACTTATAAAGGATGATGTTATTGGTGAAGTTGTATCTGCATCTGCAAAAAGAGTAGGTCCATTTCCTCCACGAATTAAAGATGTTGGAGTTATAATAGACCTTGCAATACATGATGTAGATATAATGTATCACCTCTTTGACAGCCCAATATCTCGAATATATGCCAATATGGGAAGCAAACTCGAAAAATGTGAATATGAAGACCATGCAGAAATAATGAGCAGTTTTAAAAACGGCATTATTGGTATGCTTGAGGTAAACTGGCTTACACCTTACAAAAAAAGGAAATTAGAAATAACTGGTGTAGACGGGATAATTTCCATTGATTATATCGATCAAACAGTTCACGTATACGGAAAATCCACCCAAAATGTAGATATAGACTACAAAGAACCTTTAAGGGAAGAACTAAGTTCATTTTTAAATGCAGTGGATAACGGTGAAGATCCTAAGATCACTGGTAAAGACGGGATATATGCACTTAAAGTTGTAACTGCAGCCATGAAATCTGCAAAAGATAATCTTCCGGTTGAAATAAACGGTTACTAAGACTTTCTTTTTTTAAAATGTCGATGCATATTCTATCTTTTCGGCATTTAAACTTTTTTTTTGGCGATCATAATTTAAAATTGTGATAAATTAAATATTATAAAAATTTTAGAGAAATTAGTTACAGAATTCCCATATATTTTTATTTCTCAAAAATCAAACCATTGTATAATGTCTGTTTAGTAACAGATAAAAACTTATATGGCAATATCTTAAAAATTAAGTATGTATATTATTAGAAATAATCCTCAATTAAATTGGACGTGTTTTTATGAATGAAGAGCTTATAAAAAGGGCTTATGAACTAAGAAGCAGGGGCTTTACCACTGGAGAAATAGCAGATGAACTTAATGTCTCTAAAGACACCGCCAGATGGCTTATTTTACAGGTAACTGGTAAAAAAATGGAAGAAGGAACCCAAAAAGCTCCAGTTGATTTCGCTATAAACTGGAAAAACTTAGGCAGCAGTTCTACACGAATGATGCATGTATCTGCAGCCATGGCTGATTTAGCTTTAGAATATGGTGATGTTGAAGTAGTAGTAGGTATAACTGTAAGTGGAGTACCATTTGCAACCATGATGGCAGAAATAATAGATGCAGATATAACCATATTCCACCCTATAAAACACAGAAAAGAGGAAGATGCACGGGGAGCAATAAGCAGTAACTTTGCATCAGTTGAAGGTAAAAAAGTCGTGATTGTGGACGACGTCATAACAAGTGGAAGAACTGTAAACGAAGCAATAAACATATTAAACGATCTTGGGGCAAATCCACTTTGTGCAGTTGTTTTAATTGATAAAAAAGGAATAGACGAAATTGAAGGAGTTCCTGTGGAATCCTTGATTCGTGTGAGTAGGTTAGGATAAAACTAATTCCTATTTATTTTTAACAGGTATGGTAGTTTTAACTGTCAATTTTTGAGATTCAGGACTAGTGTAAATAATATATTATCCTTTCCCAATCTATAATCAGCTTTTTCTAAAACTGATTTATTATTTTCTTCATATCTAATTGTTTTTACAGGGATTAATGGTTTATATAGCTCAACACTCTAAACTAATTGCTATATATTTGATATAACAAGTTATATTATCAAAGTCCATCAGAATTCTATTTGATGGAACAATTTTTACCTTTTTAGTTATAGGAGTATCTCCTTCATTCAAACCTTGGAATAAATAATTATCAAATTTATCATTGGTTTCCCTGATTATATCAGCTAAACTAACGTTTTTCCCTGTTGATTCTATTCTAAATTTTTTTCATTGATTTCTAATTGAAAATTTATGGGTTTTCTTTTCCACTATTTTCATTTTCTAGTTCTATATTAATACATTTACAAAATATATCCACTATCTTAAATTCTGGACCACCTTCTTCCACAATGAAAATTCCATTCATTTTTTTACTTCTTCAGCTTTAAAATCTCTTAATTTTCTTAAAACAACATTATAATGATTAGCTTTAATTATTGCTTCATCAGTAAATCCAGAAGTTGAAACTGCAATAACCTTATTAGCATTAGCCGTTTGTTATTATTTGTTCAATCCAATCAATTTCTCCTTTTTCTGCCCTATCTCTACATTCAATAATAGTTAAAAATTCATGTTTACCTACTTTATTTCTAATTGAAATATCAACTTCTCTTTTCTTTCCAGCCACAACATCAAATATATAATCTGGAGACTTAACTACTGCTTGACTATTAAGCTTATACTTTCAAGCTCTTTTAAAATTAATTCAGTTTCTCTACCTTTTCTTGGCATTAAGACACCATATTTTTATTTTATTCCCCCTAATTAACAGTTAATATGATTATAAAATAAGTTTTAAATTAATAAATTTTTTGTTTAAAATAAACAACTGATTAGGATTAAACCAAATTTTATGATTCAATAGCACTTGGAATGCAAAAATATAAAAAAATAGCATACATTTCATATAATAAGAGAATATTATTTTCCAAATTAGTAAAAAAAAGAATTCCATTGATTTATTTTTCCCACAGCTCTCAAACATGTAGTGTTTGGAGCATCGAAACGAAGTTTCGATAGCTCAAAAATTTTTTATTTTTGAGCGAGGATTTTTTGATCAACCTTTTTTAGAAAAAAAAGTTGAGGTGTACCTGTGGAATCCTTGATTCGTATAAGTAGACTTGGATAAGTCTAATTCTTATTTATTTTTAATCCTTTTTTCTTAAATTATTTAAAAAAATCAGAATCTATTCTATCTAAACTACTTTTCAAATTAAATAAAAAAAATAGAGATAGAACTCTATGTTCTATACCTTAGCAGCAATACCACCAAATGCACGTGATAACTGCATCTCCTCCACCTTTTTTCTAAAAAAGTCCTCAAAAATCAGAGATTTTTGGGACGCCAAAAATTCGTAGAATTTTTGAGCGGTGGTCAAAAAATGCAGAAAAATCGTAAATTTTTCTGCCCAGAAAATTTCTCAAAAATCATTAAAAAAATATAGATTAAGTTCTATATCTCAATATAGCAGCAATACCACCAAATGCACGCAATAACTGCATTCCTTCCTCTGTTTCAGTTGAAATAATCTCGATATCAGATCCAACCTCTTCAGCCATATCAACAAACTCGTCGATAATGTCCCTTGATCCAACGACCTTCATTATTTCTCCACATTGTGGGCACTGCTCATTTCCTATTTCTTCAGATTTTTTAATAGTTTTTCCTTCGGTATATGCACATGCAGGGCATTCACATGTCTCGCGCTTGTAACTAACATCTTCAGATAGAAGAAGGACTTCAACTGCACCCATTTCAAGATTTCGCCTTACATCTTTTTCTCCATAAGATGAAAGCCCATCTTCGTTAATGAGTTCCTTTAAAAACCGCTGTACAAGTTTTTTCTCACGCATTATATCCATTTCATTTAAAACATCCATGGACTTGTCAATGACTTCCCTTATACCAAATTCACCAGTATATGAAGTATCTACAGTGGTTATAACCTTATTTTTAATTTCATAGTGCATATAATCCCCTTCAAGGAACTCTTCCTTGGTATGCCCGGGTCCACCTAACACTACTCCCTTTAAGTCAGGGATCGGTAAAAAAGCATCGTTAATATGATGTCCTATTCTTTTTAAGAACTCATGAGCTGCAAGGTCAATTAAACGGTCAAACCTTCGCTGGGACTGTCCACCTGCTTTGTGCTTACCTGGAACACCACTAGTTAATGTTTTAACAATATCAATTCGTTTACCACGTAAGACAGCAATTGTAGCTTCTTTTCTGTCCAGTACAGCAAGTCCATATGTTTCCTTTACATCCAACATATCCTGAAGCGGTTCCAAATAAAATTCAGAATTACAGTGATATGTGTAAGTCTGTATAACTTCTGGCGGCTCAAAAACGTAAGTTTCCATTTTTTCAGTACCAGGACCTCCTTTAGGGATCATTCCAACAAAAAGGAGCAGTCCATGTTCAGGGGGTTTTGGAAACAGCTTCAATTTCTGCACAATTACCTCAATTGCAGACTGTACATTCTTTTTGGTTTGTTTACTCTTAATGTTAGCACTTTGACTTAATTCTTCCCTCATGTGCTTAACTACATCACTCACCTGTTTATCAGGGGGGATATAAACTGACACAAGTTCAGTTCCCCTTCCTTTTTTATCTGCGAGTTCTTCGATGGTTCTTTTAAACTCGTATAACTCTTTTGATGACACTTCAGCCAAAAAAATCACTCCTTAATAATAGTAATAGTAAATTAGTTCATTATATCAACATAATTTAAAATATCAGAACATAAGCTATTTTATATTATATCTTCAATATATAAATTAAAATTTTACCCGTAAATTAATTCATTATATCCATCATTTAAAATATTAAAACATAAGCTCTTTAGTATATTATATCTTCAGTAATATATAATTAAAACCTTACTAGCAAATTAGTTCACTATATCCTCATAATTTAAAATATCAGAACATAAGCTATTTAATTTATATTATATCTTCAATAATATATAATTAAAACCTTACTAATTCTACTTTAGAATTATATTTATTTAAGTTACATTGACAGTTAATATGGTGATGATAATATGAAAATTGTGGTCGCAGTAGGCGGATCTATAATAATTAAAGAGAATAGCCATGAAAAATTTAAAGATTATGCTGATGTTTTAAGAAGTATGAATGATGAACACAAGTTATTTATTGTAGTTGGTGGTGGAAAGCCCGCTCGAGAATACATTGGAATTGCAAGGGATCTTGGAGTTTCTGAAGCAGCTTGTGATGATATAGGGATTGATGTTACACGATTGAATGCTAAACTTTTAATTATGGCCCTTGGTGAAGATGCATATCCAAAGGTAGCTAAAAATTTTCACGAAGCAATGGAATTTTCAGTATCTGGTAAAATTGTGGTTATGGGTGGAACTGAACCAGCCCACAGTACAGATGCTGTCAGCAGTATCCTTGCAGAATTTGTAAATGCTGATCTTTTGATAAACGCCACATCAGTGGATGGATTATACGATAAAGACCCAAATAAGCATGATGATGCTAAAATGTTTGAAAAAATTACCCCTGCAGAAATGATGTCCATTTTAAGCAGTAAAGAAACCAAAGCTGGTACTTATGAGTTTTTCGACAGCACAGCAATACAAATAATTAAACGATCAAAAATAAAGACCAGAATTGTAAATGGAAATCACGCTGAAAATATTCAAAAAGCAGTTTCCAGCGAAATAGGGACTACAATTGTTCATGATTAAAAAATCACTTCATTATTTAATTTTTCATAATTCATGGTAGTCTTTATAAATGTGAAGGATATAGGTTGTATCATAAAGTATTCCAAACATCATTTTTTTTACATGAGTTAAAATGGTTAAATAATGAATACATATTTTTAAAGTTTTAAAATTCAATTTTAAACTACTTACAATAAAAGAGGTGTATTAATATGACAAAACCACATAAACACTGTCCAGTATGCGGAATATCAATTCCACCAGAAGAGCGATTTTGCTCACCTAAATGTGAAGAAACATACGCAGAAAGAGCTAGAAAAGTCGCCAAAACTCGGAGAATGTTTTATATAATTCTTGCAGTAATTATCGTGATTTATATAGCATATGTATTTAGAGGACAATTAGGATTTTAAAATTCCTCTTATTTTTTATTAGTCTTTCAAGTTAATTCTGCAGTATAATTAATAAAATTAGTGCACAAAAACAAATTTCAAGTTTTAATAAAATTTAACAGGCAATAGCTTTATATAACATGCACATTACCTTTTTTTTACTAAATGATTAAAAATAGATTTTATTTAAAGTAAGTAGGGTAACTATAAAGTTACACCCATATCAAGCTGTTCTGTAAGCTCTTTGTATCTGTTACGGATGGTTACTTCAGTTACACCCGCGATGTCTGCAACATCCCTTTGAGTTTTTCTTTCACCAAGAAGTACAGATGCTATATATAAAGCTGCTGCTGCAACTCCTGTTGGTCCCCTACCTGATGTAAGACCTTTTTCCATAGCTTTTTCAATTATTTCAATAGCTTTGGATTGTACTTCACCAGATAAGCTTAACTCACTTGCAAATCTTGGTACGTAATCAACTGGAGATGTTGGTGGTAATTTTATGTTAAGTTCACGTGTTAAGAACCTGTAAGTTCTTCCAACTTCTTTTTTACTTACTCTAGAAACTTCTGCAATCTCATCAAGAGTCCTTGGAACGTTACATCGCCTGCATGCTGCATATAATGATGCTGCAACTACTCCCTCTATACTTCGCCCTCTTATGAGTTTGTTTTCAACAGCACTTCTGTAAACAACTGAAGCTGCTTCTCTCACACTTCTAGGTAAACCCAGTCTCGAAGAGTCTCTATCAAGTTCACTTAAAGCAAACGCGAGGTTCCTTTCTGTGGCACCAGAAATCCTTATTTTTCTCTGCCATTTCCTTAAACGGTACCATTGAGCACGGTTCCTGGCAGGGATATCCCTACCGTAGATGTCTTTGTTCCTCCAATCGATCATGGTACTTAAACCTTTATCGTGGATGGTATAAGTTATTGGAGCACCTACCCTTGTCCTTTTATCCCTTTGCTCATGGTCAAATGCTCTCCATTCTGGTCCCATATCAACTAAATTATCATCGATAACCAGTCCACACGCACCGCATACTATTTCCCCGCGTTCGTGATCGTTAATGAGTTTGTCAGAATTGCATTCCGGGCATCTTGTTTCGACCTTTTCAATTTCTGAAACGTCGTATTTCATCTTTTCTTTCGTTTTTTTCGCCCCCATTTTTTTATAGGTTTTGATGATATATACAAGCTCTCTCCAACTCGCTTTTCAAGATTTTTAGTGTTTTTTGCGTAAACTTTGACTGATATATACGGTCTTTTTGTAGGTCCAAAGAAATCGTGAACAGTTCCAATCCTTTTTTTATCTTCAGTAAAAACAGGTAGTCCAAAACCAGGCGTTTTATCGGATCTTAGTATGATTTTGCCCTTGTTGGAGATATGTGATATAATTCCCAATTTTTTCAGTTTATCATCAACCGATAATTTTATATATTATTATAGTGTGCGGAAGTTATATATAAATATTTCGATATTTTTAAATAATAAATGTTAATCTCTAATATAAGTCTTTTGAATTTATAACCCAACATCTACTCCTAAAACTAAAAATTACATATAGTAAGATAAATCTATAATCAAATTTTAATCTAAAATACAAAAACCATGAGCACAGGCATCTGAAGTTTCTAAAATCTATAAAGTACCACTAAAACTAAAAATAAAGGATCTTAATAAATAATAATTCTTAAACGCTCATGCCCAGAATGTTGTGTAAATAATAACGCTTCATTTTTCATGTGATTAATGGTTAAATAAATTGCATTTTTTAAGATAAATCCCATATAATCAATTAAAACTACAATTTAACATAAGTATAACTCATGCACAGGATCATGGACACGAGCGTTCTTAATTATGCTTTTAATCATAAATTAATTGATAACATATCAAGCTTAAGCTTTTGAACTTACCTTTTTTTCTTTATAGATTTTACCGTAGTAAAACGTTGCAAGGGCTCCAATAGACGTTGGAATAACATAACTTACCACACGATCCAGCAGAGATACTGCAAGGACTATATCTGGAGAAACACCTACAGGCAGGAAAAGGGCAATCATTACAGCCTCACGAATACCAAGAGACCCGGGTATATTCGGGATTATAGAGACCACAAATGCAACAGTATAAATAATTACCACAGGTAAAATTGGAGGATGGTAACCTACAGCCACAAATGTTAAATAAAAACGTAAACTATCTATTCCCCACATTAAAAAAGAGATTAAAATACCCACAACAAACATCTTACGATCTTTAAGTACTCCCTGAAAACCAGTGGTAAAGCTTTCGATATATCCTATCAGCTTATCGTGGATATTGCTAAAAGGTGTTTCTTTAGATGTTAACCTTTTTGCAAGCGGATATATACGCTTTGCAATAGAAATAACCAATCTGGTAGCGACCTCCTTCTTATAGCCAACATATATCATAAGTCCAAAGATAACTATCACAAGTATAATTAAGATAATGATTATCAAACTAAGCCAGAATCCGGCATCTAATGTAAATATGAGATATATAGTAAGTATAGAGACCAGTACAAATGGGAAAAATTCAAAAACCCTATCTGCAGTGGTAGATGCAAATCCAACTTCAAAAGGAATACCCTCAAACTTGTCAAGAAGATACGCACGTAAAGGTTCTCCACCAGCTGCACCTGGAGTGACGTTATTCCCAAAAATACTCGAATAAAGCATTAAAATTATCTGTTTAAATTTAGGTGCCTTATCGAGAATATCTAAAATAAATTTCCATCTTACAGCCCACATAAGCAGCATAACAAGTTCTAAAACCAGTGTAAACAACATTATCGTTAAATCAGTGTGATCTAAAACACTTAAAATTTCATCTAAGCCTATAAAAAAAGACACTAAGAATATGATAAATAAGCCCGCAGCAAACGACAGCGCAATTTCCAGTTTATGATCCTTTATAAATTCGGTGGTGTTCTGCATATTAAATCCCTGTAAAACTAGTATTATCCTTATTAGTACATTAAAAACATCTTCATAAGTTATGTGAATATAACCTTATATAAATGTTTTTCAAGCAGTAATTAACATTTGATTATAAATAAAACAAATTATTAGGATTAAATATTTAATTTAATCCAAGTATATCTGAAAAAGAATAGCCTTTTTCAATTTTTGAGATGATTTGAGCCTCATTTCTTTTAATGCGCAATGTTTCATCTATAACGTCTTTTAAATGCTCATCTGGCACAACTACGACTCCACATTCATCCCCTATAATTAAATCATGAGGATTAACAGTTACATTTCCACAGGTTACTGGAATATTAATTTTACCTTCTGCTTTTGAGCTTCCGGCATTAGGAACAATAGTCTTTGAGAATACGGGATATTTTAATTTCTTTACTGCTCCAACATCCCTTACAGCCCCATCGATTACCGTACTTATTATTCCCCTCTCTTGCGCTGTTTTTGAGGCTAGCTCACCCCATACAGCTTTATCATCACCTTCAACCTGAATGACAAGAACTTCACCTTCTTTAGCCGCTTCAATAGCTTTAATACTTGTGCCCCAGTCATCAGCCATCGTACTGGCAGTTACTGCCCTTCCAACGATGGTCCTATCAAATAATGGCTTAATTCCAGAAAGCACTCCCGGATTACCTGTTACTTTGTTTAAAGCATCTGAAACCTGGGATGTATTAAGATTCAAGCGTGCTACTTTAGAATCAGAAAATTTGGGTGAAAATAATTCTAAGATGCTCTCAGGTGAAAGCTTCTTCTTATTTTTCATATAAAATCAGTCCTGAGGTGTTGTAACTTCTTCAACAAGTTTTTTACCGGCAACAACCTCGTCAACACTGTGAATTGAACCGCCGTATTGCTTAATTGCTTCACTTATTTGTTCAAAATTTAAATCATTTCCCTGCATTGTTACTTTAACGTTCTCTGTTTCTTTATCTATTTCCATTAAAGTAACGTTTACACCATCTACTCCATCTATTTCACTTAAATATTTTGCAAAATAAGGTATATTTGGTTCATGAGGTTTTAGTATATCTAAAACAATTCTAATTAGGCCTTTTGCCAATTTAATATCCTCCAAAAATATTTTTAATATTTTTGAGGTTCAAGAAATGCTATGCATTTCTTTCAACCTCCAAATTTTTGTTAGAAAATTTGGGGTTTCAAAAATCTCGAAAAAGATTTTCTTCAACCTCCAAAAAACTTTGTTTTTGGGGTTCCAAAATTCATTCTGAATTTTGTCAACCTCCAAGTTTGGTAGTTAATAAATCATATTTCTACAATATCATTTAAAACTTTACATTTATATCAAAGTTTTAAACGAAAAACTATATTATTTACATAATTCTGATTTAAATAGTCTACTAGCCGATCATTTGATATAGATCAGGACTTAAACTTAATAATAAAATGTATTAAATGGTTTAATTATTTATAATTAATACTTGTTTTGAATGTTCAATTATTTATATAAGATAGACTATATAATCTCATAGATACTATTTAGACATTTCATAAAAAGGGCTTACCATGAGTTTTAGAAGATTATCTCGCATTGTTGAAGAGCTATCATCCTGCGTAGAACAAGGAATGCCAATTCTTATCGAGGGTAAGAAAGACGAAGAGGCTTTAAGAGAGTTAGGTATTACTGGTAATATCATCAAAGTTTCAGGTTCTGGTCTTAAACTCTTTGAAATTGCAGAAATAGCCGCCAAGACATCTTCAAAAGTCATTATACTGACAGATTTTGATAAAAAGGGAGATATACTTGCAAAAAAACTGTCAGAAGATATACAGAGCCTTGGCTCTCATCCTGATCTTAATATTAGAAAAAATATTATAAAAATCACGCGAAGATATATTAAAGATATAGAAAGTCTTCCAAAACATATGAAACAATTAGAATTAGAAATAAATCCTTATGGTAATTACCTATAATTATTATCAAGGGATTTCCGCCGAAATGGAAAGCCCACCCTTAATGATCTTAATCGATTCAAATGTATCTATAATTACAATAATAAAGGAGGCCCATTATGGGAAAAGGAGAAGAAATAAGTACAACTAAATACCTCATTCACGCTCAAATTAACGCTAACGGAATTGTAGAAAAGCCGGACGTCGTCGGTGCGATCTTTGGACAGACAGAAGGGCTTTTAAGCAATGACCTTGATTTAAGAGAATTACAAAAAACAGGACGTATAGGGCGAATTAAAGTCAACATCAATTCAAGGGGAGGACGCTCAAAAGGAGAAATAGTAATCCCTTCAAGCCTAGATAGAGTTGAAACTGCAATTCTTGCAGCATCACTTGAAACAATCAATCGTGTAGGGCCTTGCGAAGCTTACATACAGGTTTCTAAAGTTGAAGATGTAAGGGCTGTTAAAAGAAGGAAAGTTGTTGACAGAGCAAAAGAATTATACAAAGGCATGATGGAAGAAGTGACTCCTGAAAGCCTTAAAATGATAGAAGAAGTAAAAGAAGCCATGAGAATTCATGAAATAACTGAATTTGGTGATGAAAGGCTTCCTGCAGGACCTAACGTCTCTACTTCAGACGCTATCCTGGTAGTTGAAGGAAGAGCAGATGTCCTGAACCTCCTCAAATATGGAGTAAAAAATGCAATAGCAGTAGAAGGAGTAAGTGTACCCAAAACTGTTGCAGAATTAACTAAAAATAAAACTGTAACTGCATTTGTCGATGGAGACAGAGGCGGAGAACTTATACTAAAAGAATTATTACAGGTTGGCGAAGTAGATTATGTCACCAGAGCTCCAAGAGGAAAAGAAGTTGAAGATCTTGAAAAGGACGAAGTAATGGTAGCTTTAAGGGACAAAGTACCTGTTGAACAGATGTATCATGATCTTGGAGTTAAAGTTGAAAAAATAGAAGAAAAAGAAAAAGATAAAGCTGAAGATAAAATCACCGTTCTTCGAAATGTATTAAAAGACCTGGAAGGTTCAGGTAATGCAGAGATCTTTGATGACGCTTTAAACATCTTAAAAGAAGTTAAAGTTGAAAATCTCTATGATGAACTTAAAAACATCGAAAATAATACATATGCAGTAGTATTTGACGGTGTTATAAGTCAGAGATTAATAGACATTGCAAAGGAAAAAGGGCTTAAACACGTCGTAGCGGTCAGAATGAGCGATGTGGTTAAAAAACCAAGTCCAATTAAAGTTATAACAAGATAATTTTTTAATTTCCACTTTCGGGTGGAAACCCTTTTATTTAATAATCCATTAATTTAAGCACCACATGGGATAGTTATTTAATTAACATCCCCCAATCCACATTCCAGGGGTATTTATTATGTATGTTAACATGAAAAAAGAGTTTTTAGGAGATATAGAAACTACAAAAGACATTTTAATACCAAAAGACCCCTTAAATAGAGTTATCGGGCACGATGATATTATAAAATTTGTAAAAATTGCTGCGAAGCAACGGAGAAACCTGCTGCTTGTGGGACCTCCAGGAATTGGAAAATCATTGATAGCCCAGGCAATTTCTTTTCATTTAACCAAACCTAATGAAGAAGTAACCGTTGTACACAACCCTGAAAGACCCGAAAGGCCTTTTGTTGAACTCAAAACGCGTAAAGAACGGGAAAATGAAAGAATAGATCTACAAAAAGCAGAAGGAGATGTTGTAGATCCTGCTGAAGTCCCAGATGCAGTTGCGGAAAGACTAGGGTTTAGATGCATCCACTGTGGAAGTTTCAACAGCGCATATCAAAGTATATGCCCAGAATGTGGTGGAGATAAATTTTCACATATCAATGCCCGAAGAAAACACTTAGGTGATCTCCTCGGAATGTTTGAGATGAACAGCGGCCCTATAAGCATACCCCAAGATAGAGTTACAACAACCCGAGTTAAAAATGGAAAAGAAGAAGTTGTAATCTATGAAAGAATTGATGGGGACCAAATTAAGATACTTGACCAGCATGCCCTTGAAAAACGGCGTGAACTTGTGGATGAAAAACCAAAAAATGTTATAGTTCCACTTAAAAGAAAATTATTTGTTCAGGCAACGGGAGCAAGTGAAACTGAACTTTTAGGTGATGTCAGGCATGACCCTTATGGGGGACATCCAGATTTAGGGACACAACCCTATGAAAGAGTCGTACCTGGCGCCATCCATGAAGCCCATGAAGGCGTTCTTTTTATAGATGAAATAGTTCATATTGCAAGATTACAGCGTTATATATTAAGCGCTATGCAGGACAAAGTATTCCCAATTATAGGAAGGAATCCGCAAAGTGCTGGAAGTTCAGTTAAAGTTGAAAATGTTCCATGCGACTTTATTTTTGTTGGAGCATGCAATATACGAGATATACAGTACATCCTGCCACCGTTACGTTCAAGAATACAGGGAGAAGGTTATGAAATCCTTATGAAGACAACGATGCCAGATACTGAAGAAAATGTTGCAAAACTTGCACAGTTTGTAGCTCAGGAAATTGAAATGGACGGTAAAATACCCCATGCATCAAAAGGGGCTGTTAATATTTTAATTGACGAAGCCAGGAAAAGGGCAAATGTTATTGATGAGCAAAAAGACTCTTTAACTCTTAGATTAAGAGATCTTGGTGGTGTTGTTAAAATGGCAGGTGATATGGCTGTAATGGAAGGTGCAGATCTTATAATTGAAAAACATATGAACTTTGCCGTAAATAACGCAATTTCAATCGAAGATCAAATTCTTAAAAGGTATAATTCCTTTGAAAATGCTATTCAAAAAGATCTGTCCAGTTCTCAGAGCATGGGAAATGGAAAAGGATACAGACCAAATGAGAATGTGGACAGGAGTTATATGTAGTAAAACTTATGTAGTATAACCCCTAAACCAAAATACGCTATTATCTAATTTCAATTAAATAAACATGTCATAGCTGATACCATGAATCCATATTCTAATCACATGAGAAGAAACGGGGGCGAAGTTGTTTCTGAAGCACACGGCTATGACATAGATGAATCTATTTTAGAACGTTATGATTTTCCCGAAATGATAGAAGATTATCTCATTGAGATGGAGATAAGAAACTATTCTAGAAATACCATCAAAACATACAAATCAATCGTTATTAATTTTTATAATTTTTTACTTGCAGAAAAGAACCTCACTGATGATCGAAGGGTTTTAAGGGCATTTAAAAAATATATAACCCACCTGAAGCGTGACAAAAACGTTTCACAGAACTACATATACCTTGTAACCGTAGTGGTGAAAAAGTTCTTTGAATTCGGCGGTATTCACATTTTAAATGAAATTAAAACACCTAAACGGACTAAATCACTCCCTAAACATTTAAATGAACAGGAAGTGAAAAACCTGATACATGCCTATGATAAAGCAGGTGAAAACATAACTAAACATGCCCAACTTAGGAATCTCAGAAATAAAGTTATTTTAGCTTTACTTTATTCATCAGGACTTAGAGTTTCAGAGCTGGTATATTTACATACAGATAATGTTGATCTTACAGAAAGGACAATAAGGATCCGTGGAAAAGGGGAAAAAGACAGAATTGTACTTTTTGACGGCAGGACAAAAACATTAATTGAAGAATATATCGAGAAAAAAGACGACGACAGCCCATTTCTTTTTGTAAACAGGTCTGGAAATCATTTAACTCCTAGATATATCCAGATGATGATTAAAGACCATGCTAAAGCTGCAGGGATTAAGAAAAAGGTAACTCCCCACATTTTAAGGCACTCCTTTGCAACCCACCTTTTAAAGAATGGTGTTGATATTAGAGCAATTCAGCAGCTTTTAGGACACGCCAACTTGAGTACTACCCAGATTTACACCAGTGTTGATATGCACACACTTAAAAATGCTTATGATAAAGCTAAGTCTGTTCATGGCGATTAATTTTAGATTTAAAGCTAATTTTATTTTTAATGTTATAATTATCTAATTTTCATAATGGTCAAATACTCCTTTTTATCATAATAATATCATGCAAAATGATATTAAAAATGTGATCTGTTCTGCAATACAGTCCAAAAAAATGATCCAGTTCAACTACGAAGACAGTACTCGTGTAGCTGAACCGTACTGTTACGGCGAAAGTAAAGTAGGCAATGAAGTTTTAAGAGCTTTTCAGGTAAAAGGAGAAAGTAAATCAGGCAAACCTGTTGGCTGGAAGTTATTTAAAGCCTCTAAAATAAAAAACGTGGCAGTCACTGACGAATACTTTGCTATTGGACATCATTACGGCAAAGAGCCTGTTATTAAGAATTCATACTGCTGCATTGAACTGTAAAATTTATTTATCAAACTTAAGACTTATTTTATCTAATAAATTTAAAGCTAAGTGATTACAGTCTTTAATTTAACAACTTTTTTCAATATTTCATTAGTTTATTTTAAATATATAGTGATCTCGCTGGCTAAAAATAGTTTTGCTAACGAAATTATATCCAGTTAAAGTTATAAAAATTTTTGAGTTCCATTTATCAAATAAATCATTTTTAAATTATATTTCCTATTTTTGAGAATATATAAAATTATAATCGTTAAACTGTCTCTTTTATCAGTTATTAATCATATTTAAACCAAATAATGCTATTTTATAGATATAAACCAATTAATTATCGTCACAAATGTAAAAAATACCCTAAATAAATATAATAAAAATAGAAAACTTTAAATTATGATTTAATTACAAGAGTAATATTTAATAATAATTTCATAGTTAATATTTGAAATATAATATGTAATATAAGTAAAAAAACACCAAATAGGATTTAAATATAAAAATAAAATATTATTCTGATTCTATTTTTCCAAATAATATGTTTATTACTTAAATAAATAAAATAATGCATTCAAAATGGTGATTTGATGTTAAAAAATAAAATTTTACCTTTAATTATTGTATTAGCATGTGTTTTAGTTCTTTCAGCCATTATTGTATTTAATTTTGAAGAAAGTCATGCATCTAATTCAAGTGATGCATTATCAAATCCTCAAGAAAATAAGGACTTATCTAATATCCTAAATAATAATTTAATTAATTCATTGACTGTAAATCCAAATAATACTCTAACTGAGTTAAATAACAATCTAACTACTATTTTAAATATTAACATAAATAATGCGGCAAATATCAGTCAAACCTCCATAGATATAAATTCCACCAATGAATCAAATCAGATAACTAAAATCCCGGGAAATCGATACATATTGATGATTCCAAAAATGAGAATAACTGGAAAAATTCGTTCTAATACTGTAAACGGCTATAATACTGTGTACCATTATTCTCAAAGTGTTAATCCAGGGCAAAGCGGAGAATGTGGGCTTTTAAGTCATAGAACAAAATATTCCGGGCTATTTAGTAAACTAGGCTCTCTTGAAGCTGGAGATGAAGTAATAATAACTGATTATTTGCTCCATAGAAAATATGTATATATCGTTACCTCAAATGGTAACGATATTCGATGGAACTACAAAAAGAAACCATTAACATTTGCCCAAAGTGGAGATGCAAAATTACTATTAATTACATGTTATCCTCCAGGAAAATCTGAAGCAGCATTCATTACACATTGTAAATTAGTATCAACTACCATTCTGGCAAATTAAATATTATTTTTCTTAAATTTCAAGCAATAGTTAATTAATTAAAATCATTTATTTTAAATGAAAAAATGTAAGGATGTGAAAAAGAGAATGAAAAAACAAGTAATATTTTTAATATTAGCACTTAGTTTTTCAGTAGTAATTTGCAGCACAGCATCAGCAACAAGCCTAACTAATAGTTCACAACCAAAATATCAGCACGATACTCAGAACACCGGCCAATCACAATATAATGGGCCATCGACCAATACTACAAAGTGGATCAATAACTTAACAAATGATTATCTATTTTCTCCAGTTACGGGTAGTGATGGAACAATCTACATTGGAGGATACACTGGCCTATATGCTTTGAATCCTAACGGCACAGTTAAATGGCATAATGATACTATTAATACCCACTCATCTCCGGCCATCGGTGCCGATGGGACTATCTACATCGGGTCTAATTACTATAATGAAACTACTTATGAATCAGGAGGTATTTTATACGCATTAAACCCTAATGGAACCAAAAAATGGGCATATGCTATAACAAACTCCAGTATAGAAAGTTCATCTCCAACTATTGGGAATGATGGAACCATTTACATTGGAGGACAGAACTATGATTCTGATACTGACACAATCACTGGTTTTTTATATGCTATCAATCCCAATGGAACCAAAAAATGGAGCTATGAAACTAACGGAGGTATAGAATCCTCCCCAGCTATAGGGTTGAATGGAATAATATATATTGGAAGTGGGTATTATGATGCATATAATGATATAGATTATGGTTACTTGTATGCAATCAACCCCAACGGTACAAAAAAATGGGTATACAGCATTACAAACGTTAACCTAGAGTATTCATCTCCAACTATTGGATCAGATGGAACAATATATATTACAAGTCAACATTATGACTATGATACTGATACAAACTATGCAGTTTTATATGCTATCAATTCTAATGGAGCCAAAAAATGGAGTAAATCATTTAATGGCATGATAAATTCACCATCTGCAATTAGTAGCAATGGAACCATCTATGTGGGAGTTACTTACCATAACTCAATCACTTATGAACCATATGGTGTTTTGTATGCTTTAGACAGTAATGGAACACAAAAATGGAATTACACTACTCAAGGACCTCTAGATCCTTCCCCAACCATAGGGGCAGACGGGACTATATATGTTGCAGATGATGGTGCAATGCCTAATGGTATTTTATACGCCCTTAATCCTAACGGTACGTTCAAGTGGTTATATCACACTGACTTTTCAATAGATTCATCCCCAGCTATTGCAAAAGATGGAACACTCTACTTCGGAAGCGAAGGCGGTACATTTTATGCTATTGAAGATTTGATAGTTTCTGCAAATATTAAAGGCGAAATTTATAACACTTCAAAGACTGTTACTCTCACTTCAAATCAAGTGGGAACTATATACTACACTACCAATGGGACCATACCATCTACAAGTAGTGCCAAATATACAGGTCCAATTAACATAACAACTTCTAAAACTCTAAAATACTTTGTAGTAAATCAATTTGGGATCTCTTCACAGGTATATACTCAAGAATATATTATAGATACGATTCCACCTACAGCTATCGCTGATGCAACAGGAGGAATATACAATTCCAGTAAAAAAATTACATTATACATAAGCGAACCTGGAACTATTTACTACACTAAAAATGGGACTACACCAACTACTTCAAGCACCAAGTACACAGGACCATTAAGCGTTACATCTACAACTACTTTGAAGTTTATAGCAGTGGATAAAGCAGGAAACAAATCGCCAATCTACACACAGACTTACACTATTGATAAAACAACCCCTACTGCAAATGCCAATATTAAGGGCAGGTTATACAACACTACTAAAAACATTACATTAACCATGAGTGAATCCGGAATCATTTACTACACTAAAAATGGAACTGCACCAACTACAGCCAGTATTCAGTATACAGAACCAATAAGCATTACTGGTACAACCACGTTGAAATTTATTGCAGTAGATAAAGCAGGTAACACCTCTCCAATTTACACTGAAAATTACACTATTGACACTACTACCCCTACAGCAAGTGTTAACCTCAAAGGAGGACTATACAATACTAATAAGAACATTATAATTTCAATGAGCGAACCTGGAACTATTTACTACACTAAAAATGGGACTACACCAACTACTTCAAGCACCAAGTACACAGGACCATTAAGCGTTACATCTACAACTACTTTGAAGTTTATAGCAGTGGATAAAGCAGGAAACAAATCGCCAATCTACACACAGACTTACACTATTGATAAAACAGCACCTAAAATAACTTCAACTTCACCAAAAAGAGGCACTACTGGAATTTCAAGAACAAGTAAAATTTCAGTTAAATTCAGTGAAAGCATTAAAATAAGCAGTAACTGGTCCAAAATCACAGTTAAAGATAAGTATGGACATGCAGTAAAAATCAGCAAAACAATTTCAGGAAACACACTCTACATTAAAACCAATAGCAAAAGACTTAGCTATTCCTATTACACAGTTTACATTCCAGCATCAGCAGTAAAAGACAGTGCAAGCAACACGTTAGCAACAGTGTACACTTTCAAATTTAAAACTGGAAAATACTAGATATTTTCCTTTTCTTTATTTTCTAAAATTATAATCAAATTCATCAACAGGTACCCCCATTAATTTAATGAAAATTACAAAATATGAGGAATGCTAACTTTATATAAAAGTGCTCAAATATAAGACTTTGCACTCATTTTGAGGAGTATCTACTTAATATTCTTATAAAATAAACTGCAAAATAAAACATTGATGAATAATGGGTCAACACCAGTTGAAGATAGAAACAATTTAAGGGGTCATGCTCTAAAATTCATTATTTTATTAGGTATAGTGAGCCTTCTTGCAGATATGACATATGAAGGTGCTCGAAGTATAACTGGACCTTATCTTGCAATGTTAGGGGCAAACGCAGTTGTAGTTGGGTTTGTCTCAGGTTTTGGAGAATTTATTGGTTACGCCCTGCGTCTTGTTTCTGGATATCTAAGTGATAAAACCCGCAAATACTGGGCAATAACAATCACAGGATATTTTATAAATTTACTTGCTGTACCGCTCCTTGCACTTGCAGGGAGCTGGGAAATTGCCGCTGTTCTTTTAATTACAGAGAGAATGGGAAAAGCTTTTCGTACTCCTGCCCGCGATGTAATGCTTTCACATGCATGTTCAGAAGTTGGGCAGGGATGGGGATTCGGTTTACATGAGGCAATGGATCAGATAGGAGCTATAATAGGCCCACTCATAGTTGCGGCGGTTTTATTTTTAAATGGTAGTTACCAGACTAGTTTTGCATTTCTCATAATACCTGCAGTTTTAGCTTTAAGTGTGCTGATCGTGTCACGTTTTCTTTATCCAAATCCCCATGAACTGGAAATTAAAACTCCAAAACTTGAAACTAAAGGATTTAAACATGTTTACTGGATATACATGGCTGCTGTAGCTCTAATTGCATTAGGTTTTGTTGATTTTCCGCTCATAGCATTCCATTTCAAAAACTCGATTATTGTATCTGACAGTTTAACTCCCGTATTTTATGCTATTGCCATGGGAGTAGATGCCCTTGCTGCACTTGTCTTCGGCCGCTTATTTGATAAGATAGGCCTTTCCATTATGATAGTTGTCGCTGTTCTTTCCGCTTTCTTTGCACCTCTTGTGTTTTTAGGAGGTTTCTATTCAGCATTGATAGGAATAGCTTTGTGGGGTATAGGTCTTGGGGCGCAAGAATCTATAATGAGGGCAGCAATTGCAGGAATGTCACCGGTTCAAAGGCGTGGGACTGCTTATGGAGTTTTTAATACTATCTTCGGAGCTTTCTGGTTTATGGGCAGTTTGACTATGGGAATTTTATATGATATCTCCATCTTTTATCTGGTTATCTTTTCTATGATAGCCCAACTTGCCTCAGTTCCACTGTTCCTTCTAATAAGAAAATCCATATAAACTTAATTTCATTTTTTGTACATATTCAAAAATGTACACCATAAAACAGTAAAAACTATCTATTATTAAAAACAATATAATTATTAATAGATAATTAAAATTCTAAGGAGTGTAAATAATGGAAAGCCTTAAAAAATCAGAAATTTTAAAACTGGTAGTATCCATATTAATTCCGTTAATTGCAGGTTTCATAGGCTCCATTGCCACAATGTCTTCTATACCAACATGGTATGCCTCCATTATAAAACCAGATTGGGCACCGCCTAACTGGGTGTTTGGACCTGTATGGACAACTCTTTTTATATTAATGGGTATCGCACTTTTCCTTGTATGGCGTAAAGGTCTTTGGAGAAGAGATGTTAAAATTGCAGTCATTATTTTTGCAGTACAGCTTGTTTTAAACGTTTTATGGTCAGTTATATTCTTTGGATTACAGTCGTTGCTTGGAGGGCTAATTGAAATAGTGTTCTTATGGATAGCGATACTTGCAACAATCATTGCATTTTACAGGATATCTAAACCCGCAGGAATACTCCTTTTACCTTACATAATATGGGTAACTATTGCCTCTTACTTAACTTACACAGTGTACCTTTTAAATATCTAAAATACCCTAATTTTTTTATTTTGAGTGTAGAAGGTTATATCTTGAGAAAATTTGTAAAACCCAAGGTAATTGTAAGTAAATGTATAGGCTTTGAAGCCTGTAGATATAATGGACTTATAATTAAAAGCAATTTTGTTGAAAAACTTAATGAATATGTTGATTTTTACCCAGTATGCCCTGAAGTTGAAATAGGTCTTGGAATACCAAGAGATCCAATAAGAATTATTGAGCTTGAAGGTGAATTAAGGCTTTATCAACCGGCAACGGGACTTGATTTAACAGATAAAATGAAAAAATTTATCGATGAATATCTGAATGAAGTAAATGGCATCGATGGTTTTATTTTAAAGAATAGATCTCCTTCATGCGGCATTAAAGCAGTTAAAGTCTATCATGGTTTTGAAAATTCAAGAACAAAAAGTAGAGCTGGATTTTTTGGAAATGAAGTTCTAGAAAAGTTTCCATATCTTGCAGTTGAAGATGAAGGCCGTCTTAGAAATCTTAAAATAAGAGAAAACTTTTTAACCAAATTATACATATTATCTGATTTTCGAAAAGTAAAAGAATCTAGAAGCCTTAATGAACTCATTAAATTCCATTCAAATAATAAAATGCTTTTAATGGCACATAATCAGGAAAATATGAGAAAAATGGGAAGGCTAATTAGTAATCCAGATAAAAGAACATTTGATGATTTAATTTCGAAATATCAAACTGTTTTCCATAACAGTATTTTAGAACCTCCCCAATATACAGCCAATATTAATGTCTTAATGCACGCTTTGGGTTACTTTAGTAAAGAACTGACACATAATGAGAAAGCTTTCTTTTTAGATTCTGTAGAAAAATACAGAAACGGCATTTTTCCACTGTTCGTGTGTTTAAATATTTTAAAATCATGGGTAATACGTTTTAATAATGAATATTTAATGAATCAAACCTTCTTTGAGCCATATCCCGAAGAATTAATCCCCATTACAGTAGTATAACTCACCAGTATGCCCCAGATATGATACTTCTTTTTCCACCATATTTTAAATTCATTTTTTGACAGCATTCAGCACTGTCTGAATTGTATTTCCAAATTTTTACATCATTTACAATGAAATTTCTTCAGTTAAAAATAATCTAAAAATATTTAATGTAAAAATTCAATTATTATAAAGCTTTTCTTTAAAATCAATGATGAATTTAGTTCCTTCATCTCTCTCCAGCCTAATACTACCTTTTATTTGATCGGTTAAGCTGGTTACAAGCTGCATACCTAATGAATTTGTATTTCTAAAGTCCAGGTCACCTGGGAACCCTATACCATTGTCTTCTACAATTAACTGCATTTCATCGGCATTTTTAGCAAAGTGTACTGATACATTACCTGTTTTTTTATCAGGAAACGCGTATTTCAGGCTGTTAGTTACAATTTCATTTACGATTAAAGCTAAAGGAACTGCAGTGTTAATATCTAAATCTATATTAGCTATATCCATATTTAATTCGATTCCTTGAGATGCTCTGTAAGAATTGAAGAGTTCTATAGTTAAACTCCTAATATATTCACCAAAATCGATTTTCCTTAAATCATCCGACCGGTAAAGCTTCTCATGGATTAAGGCCATAGATCTAGCTCTATTCTGGCTTTCTCTAAAAACACCTAACGCCTCTTTATCATTGATATGGCGGGACTGCAGATTTAACAGACTGGATATAATTGTTAAATTGTTTTTTGCCCTGTGATGGATTTCCTTCATAAGAATTTCTTTTTCCTTAAGTGAAGCTTTGAGATCTTCCTCTGCTTTTTTACGTTTAGAAGCTTCCAGCCCTAAAGATATTAAATTTGCAAGTGAAGCTACAAAATCCTGCTCTTCAAATTTCCAGTGTCTAGTTTTGAATGTTTCATGGCAAAGTACTCCCACTAATTCCCCTTCCAGCCATATAGGAACATCCATCAATGAACAGATGCCGTTAGGTTTAAAATAAGATTCATTTAATTCAGAAGTATAATAATAACCCTGAGCATTGGCAGCAGTTACATTATGAAATTTTTTCATGGCCTCAAAATATCGAGGATATTTTGCTGCTTCCAAAATTAAACCTTGATCATGGCTTTTACCATTATAACAATCCTGACAAATGATTTTTGTTTTATCAAAATCAAATAACCATATACTAACTCGATCAACATTAATTGTTTTAAAAGATGCTTCAGTAATTTTTTGTAGGCCTTCAGGCATGTTAGACAAATCTTTTTGGGATAAATCCAGTAAAGTTTCCTGTCTTTCAATTATTTGTTGAGTTAACAGGTTTTTATGTAATTCTTTCTGTCGAATCTTAGTTATATCACTGCCGACACATAATATACCTAATTTATGAGAACTGTAACTAATAGGAGCTATGGACATAAGAACCGGTATAGCTTTTCCATCTTTAGCCCTCATAATTGTTTCAAAATTAGAAATACAATTTTCTGTAGCTTTATAAACTTTAAAAGCGCTTAAATCTTCAGAAAATATCATTTTCATATCTTTTCCATAAATTTCTGATTTTCCGTAGCCTAACAATTTTAATCCTATGCTGTTAACATTTTTAATTCTATTTTCATTGTCTATTAACACTGAAAAATTAGACATTGCCGAAACTATTTCATCAGCAGCCATAGCAGGAGTTAATTGAGGGAGCCTATACCTTACAATTCCATAACATAGTAATGCTATACCTAAAACAGCTGCAGTATAAAATGTTTCAGGAATTTTAATAGAGAATGAAGACATGACATCAGTAGCAATACCTATCGCCATAGTGAAAGATAATCCTAAAATAAGATATTTAGCCAGCTTTCTTTCCTCAGTATCGGATTTTCTATAGTGTAAATAAGCTAAAACTAATGATGTAACTATAAGGGCTGTTAACCACAGATCACTTAAACCAAAAAGTAAAGGGTTAAGCTGTACAGAATATGTCCAGCCCCAGTATTCTCGTACCATATTCACAGATGTTAAGTTAGATATAATAAAATAAATTGAAACAATTATTGATGGAACATATACCAAAGAAAGAATTTTCAATTTATTTTCAGAGTTTAACCTGTCAGTGACAACTAAAACTACATGTAAAATAAGTGATGCAGATATAATCCATATAAAACTACCAATATACCATAAATTAGCCACATAATACGTTTCTGCCTGCCTGTATCCAAATTCAAGGAACAATAAATATGCAAGCATAAAACACATTAATGCAGTTAGTTGATTTAACTTACTCCGGGTATTCTTATAATAAATAAAATTAGCAAGAAAAATACATAAAATAGATGATAAAAGCGATACTAACGCATATATATTCATTTCTTAGACGCCCCAAAATTTAAATTGTACCAATTTACAACAAAAGTGAATATTAGTCATATAAACTTGTTTTTGTAATATTAATTTATATAACTTTTCTTTAATTTGTATAGCATCATATCAATATATTTTCTTTTAATTCAAGTTATTATGAATAATAAAAAACATAACACCAATTTAATCAGTTTTTAGATCACATTAAAAAAAAGAATCACATATACCTCTATAATTAACCATATTATCCCCCCATTTTTATAATAAAGTGCTATAACTGATTATAAAACCAACAAAACCATTTCAGAAATTATTTTATAGCATTAAATGTATATCTTTCTAATTTAATTCAGTGCATTACTATACTACATCCCAAAAATATGAAAACAAAGTATTTATAATATTTAAATCTAATCAATAATGGGATAAAATACTCATTTAGAGAGTATTATTCACTTTGATATACAATATACACGATTTTTTAATCAGTATTTTTTGACGTTCACAAAATTCTTTGAATTGTGTGTAAAATATGCTTAAATATCAATTATGATATTTTTTTAAAGTGATATTAATTAGGAGGCAAAATAATGCAAACACCTATGGTTAATAGTTATTTCGAAAAGAGGTACAACTTCTTTAAATGGCGCCATGATTCTTCATTTGTAAATAAAACAGTCTTAGCTTTGATAATGGCATGTATTACAGGGATCTCAGCGCAAATAATAATACCTCTTCCATGGACCCCCGTACCTGTAACAGGACAGACCTTTGCAGTGTTAATGGCCGGAATTATCCTTGGCAGATATTGGGGAGGAATTAGCCAAGCCCTATATGTTGTAATAGGCTTAATTGGAGTCCCATGGTTTGCTGGAATGTCAGGAGGCCTTGATGCAATTTTATGTGCAAGTGGAGGATATCTCATTGGATTTATTATCATGTCCTTATTCCTCGGCCATTTTACTGATAAATACATCAGAGCAAGAAGCTTTACATCTATGCTTGGATTGATGTTTATTGCAAACTTCATCATGTTATATGTTCCAGGAGTAATAGGTTTAAGCCTATGGATGACTGCAAACGGTGCACAACCAACTTTATGGAGTTTACTTGCAATGGGAGTTCTTCCATTCGTTATTGGCGACATAATGAAGATTGGAGGGGCAGCAGCATTAACTAAAGCAATAACACCTAAAGAAGCATTTGGTGAAGAAGTAGACGTTAAAAAAGCAGCAAACTGGAGAATATTCTGATAACCATCAGGATCTTCTAATTTTTTATTTTTAAACTATAGATGTAAAAATTCCTAGAATTTTTACCGTTCCAAACGAAGCTTGCAAATCTTAAAAAATCTTCCATTTTTTATGTAGAAAAATACTTTGTATTTTTCTAACTTCGATTTGCGCTCCAAAAAAGGAGGTTTTGAGAGTTCTGCAGGCTAACAAAAATCGAAGATTTTTGTGCCATCAAACACTACGTGTTTGAGTGCTCCAAATCCTTTGGAGAGTTTTACAAACAATGAAAATTCGAGCACACCACCTTTTATGCATGCAGGGATTCCAGGGATACGGATACAGCGAAGATTTCAGCAAAAATATGGCTGAAGTAATTGAAATCCTGCAAAATTTTCCTGAGCATGAAATAGAAATAGTCGCAGAGACAGATTCAATCTGTACCTGCTGTCCATACAATATCAATGAGAAATGTCAAGAAAGTCAGGAATCCATCGAACACAAAGTGTTCGGGGCCGGCAAAAACAACGTTTTTGCGGTTCAAGAAACGAAGCATTCAGAACTCCGTTCCGATGCATCGAAAATCGAAGATTTGACAGATTTTCGAAAGTTTCTTTCAACCCCAAAATCAAAGATTTTGACGGCCAATAATAAAATCATAGCAATGGACCTTAAGGTACTTAAAAAACTAGATATATCTCCAGGATCTATTTTTGAAGCAGGAGAAATATTTAAAATTACAAATGAGAAACTAAAAACATATTTTGACGTGAAAGATATATGTGGAGACTGCAGATGGAGTGAAAAATGTCTATGGTATCTAAAGAAATGTGAAGTTAGTACAGAGTTAATCAGCAAATAATTCTATTTTGATTCATCTAATTCTTCTTTTAACTGCTTCATAATAACCATTATATCATATAAACTCTTTTCTTTGACCATTTCTAAAAATTCAAATATCATTTCAGTATTTACTTTGTTTTCATTTCGATATGTGTTAAAATCTTCAAGTGGAATTACTACGGCATATTCTTCTGAACCTAACTCATCTCCAAAATCAGGATGAAGCTCAATATAACCCTCTTTAATTTGACCAATTGTAAATCTGTAAGGTAATTCCGTCATATAATCCCATTAAGTAGTATTTGTTATATATTTTATTTATAGCGTAATAAAACTATTTAAACCTAATGTTACCGTATTTGAAACATCAATTAATTATTTTAAAGTAAATTTATATAAAATAGCCTTTAAACCCTTTCTAAATATTCTAATTCTTTAAAAATAATGGTAAAAGTTGTTCCATTCCTATTATATATTTTTAATTCACCTTCCAGCTGTTTTACAAGCATTTCAACAAGTAAAAGACCTAAAGAATTAGATTTCTCATGTAATAAATGTTCAGGTAACCCTCTTCCATTATCACTTACGGTTAATTTTAACTTATCCATTTCTCGAGTAAATTCTACACTAATTAGTCCTTCGTCCTTTAAAAATGCATATTTAATGGAATTCGTAACCAGTTCAGTTACTATCAAACCACAGGGGATAGCTGTTTCAATATTAAAAATTATATCTTCAATATTGAATTTGGGAGTTATCCACTGGGCATTGTAATGAGTTATAATATCCATTACAAGTCTCTGGATATAACTTCGAAAAGGGATATTTGATAGATTATCAGAAAGATAAATCGATTCATGCACTAAAGCCATTGCTTTTATGCGCACTTCACTTTCTTTAAGAACCTGTATGGTCAAATCATTGGTAATATATTTAGATTGAAGGCTCAACAAAGAGCTTATAATCTGCATGTTATTTTTGACTCTGTGGTGAACTTCCTTAAGTAATAATTCTTTTTCATTTAAAGAGGATTTAAGTTTATCTTCAGCTTTTTTAAGCTCAGTAATATCACGTGCAGCGGCAAAAACACCAATAATCTTACCAGATTCATCTTTATAGGTTGTTGCATTATACAAAACAGGTATAGATTTTCCATTCTTATTCTGTATCTCAAGGGGATAATTTCTTACGGACCCATTCTGAAAAGCTTTTTTGTATCCTTCTTGAGCATTATCATGCTCCGTAAAGTAACTTGAAAAATCAGTACCTATAAGTTCATGGCGTGAATAACCTGTAACTGATTCTGTAGAACTATTAACATCAGTAATTTTCCCATCAAGCCCAATTGTAACAAGAGGATCTAAATTCACTTCAATTAAACTACGGTTATAAATATTAGCTAATTTTAGCGCTTCTTCAGATTTTTTGCGGCTCTCAATCTCTTTTTTTGCCGCAGCATAAAGATTTTCATTTTCATTCAGTATAATACCCTGTCTGAAGACTGCCAAAAGTATTATAATTCCAACAGCAGCTTCAATATACAGCCCACTTATAGAAATTTTGTTATTGTTCATCAGTATGACCAGGACATATGTGATTAACACAGTTAATAAAGGCAAATAAGGTGGAAAATTAAGAGTATATATCCATAATTCAAATTCCATACATTTTTTATTGCCCATTAAAAGATCTACTTCAAAAGTAGCCGCTAAATAAATAAATAATATTGCTAATAGCCATCCTACGTTTAAAAAACCTCCGGAAACAGATATGCCTTGTATAACTTGAAAACTGTAAATATTATCAGTTACAATTTGAGCAGTGATACCCATACCTAATAACAGCAGAGGAGTACGATAAAAACCTTTAAAATTATTGAATAATATCCTCAGTAATGCCAAAAAAAGGACAAGGTCTCCCACAGCATAAGCCATACCCATCCTGTTCAAACCATAACTTGAATTAATGTAAGGTAAAAAAAAGATTCCAAAAATAAAGCTAGCAGTTATAAATATTACGGATGTATCTAAAATCATTTTGATCTTTTTATTTTTGGAAAGGGGTTCTCCTGGAAGATAAATTATGCCCAAAACAAATAAAGAATAAAATAAAAAATAAAAAATAGACACAAATGAAGGAAATAATTGTTGATGAAGAACTAATTCCATTATAGCCCATATTACATCCCCTATACCATAACACAGCAAAGCAATACCTATAATTAACCAAAAAGTTTGTACTCTCTTCCCCTGGACAATTGAAAGTTTTGCTACATAAAACAAACAGAAGCCTACTACCAGTTCAATCAGAGGGCCGGCTATATCCCTGAAACATGCCATTGAATTTTTATCCTTAGATAATAATACAATAAATAAATAACCAATTAAAATTATTAAAGATATTATAACCGAGTTACGAAATGAAATAAAACGCATTTTAAGGGTATTAATACGTGAACCTGCTCCCCTTGATTTATTAACAAATGATTCAAACGGATCATTTTTATTGGGCATATCTATGTTTAGTTTTCACATGCTTAAATAATAAAAAAAGATATTTGTGAATTATATCATAATTAAAGTTTAATTAAACGACATTTATAAAATTATATGGATAATAAGTACATATGATATCAAATATTAAATAATAAATAATATTTGTTTAAATGTAAACACTTAAAATTAATTCATATAGTTTTTAGCTCTTTTTTTAATTTATTACATAATTACACAATTTATTATACTTTATTTAAATAAATAAATCTAAAATGAAAAAATTAGAACTAAAAAGGGTTTTAAATACCTTAATTATCTTTTAAATTCGTATTCATTAAACATCTATCAAAATTCAAAAAATGGTTCACGAGCAACAGAATTCAGTAAGTTTTCTGCTGATTTTATTTGTTCATCATTTCCACTAACTGCAATCCAAACCGATCCTTCAGCACCGCTTACTCCCCCGCCTGCAACTAGCTCTGCCTTTGCTCCAGTTAATAAAGATATGGCATCAATTTCAGTGAATATTTCTCCAGGTACTGGAAGCAAACAAGGGCCATGTGCTCCAGGGACATTTAAACGCAGCGCTAAATCATTCAAATCACCGTAAACACGTTTTTCTATTCCAACAGGTAAAATCAGTCGAACACGACGTCCAACTACAGCTTGCAGTGCTGCCCCTATAGTACCCCCAAAAGGATCACCAATATAAATACCCGCCTGTTTGAGGGGCAAATTAATGGCATTTGCACCCTTGAGTATAACATCGCCCTCTTTAAGGTCATCTACAATGTCAAAAATAGTGAGTCCATTCTGCCAGATGCCTTCTTTAATTATCACATCGCCAGGGAATCCACTTTCATCTTTTACACGTCCAGCACGGGTTACAGGCCCTCCAGGAGGGAGTACAATGCCCCTAAAAAATCTTTTTCTTGAAAATCCTTCCAGTTGATCAATACTGGATAAAAGCTCCTCAGCCACGTAGCCGTTTGTAGTACCTGCAATGATTACCACGGTTCCAGATTTAACAGCTTCATTTATAACAGAATGTTTTGCAAGAGCCTTTGCTATCAACCTTTTACCAGCTGCAGGTGTAATTAAAAATTGTTTCAATAAATCTCCTCCATTAAATAATTATAAGAATCTAAACTCCATGTTTAATTGTATGTGCAAAATATCACTATTTAAATTATGTAAGCTTGTTAATAGATGGAATTTTTTTAAACATGTCAAACCTAACTTAATCGGCTTATCATTTAACTCGTAAACGTTCACACTGTTAAAAATCCCTCAAAATTAGAATTTTGAAGTAATTAGACATACACATTAATCTAACTTGGTATATCTTGACAGCGCCCCTGTTTCAACAGCTATTTCCATACCTTTAATAATCAGTTGAATATCAGCCGTTATCCAGTTTAAAAGCTGTTCCAATTCGCTATTTTGAGGATCATACGAATGATCCATTTTAAGAACATCTGGATTCAGCTTTAATTGCCCAATATTCCCATTTAATGAAACTTCAAATTTATGAAGTATATCCTTAAGTTTATTGACATGTATATCACTATCCTGCTGTAATTTTTCAGGATCCTTAGAAAGTATTGCAGATGCAGCTGTTAAATCAGCAGCTACTTTTCTATTTAAAATCATCAGCCCATTATACAGCTCAAGATCATCATTTATATCCTCAAAAGTATCTTCCAATTTCTTTATTCCTGCCTCAAGATTATTGTCTTCTCCAATATACTTTTTAAAGCATTTTACTATATTAGAATCATAATTTTTTGAAATAGCTAAAACCTGATTAGCACAAGTTATATTGGCTTTAATAGTTTTAATCAGCTGATCCGGAAGGTTAACTGTGACTCTGCTTGGTAAAATCACATATGCAAATATAAAAGCTATAATTCCACCTATAGAAATGTCAACAAGTCTTGCAATTGCATTTTCAAATACAGTTCCTGTGGGCCACACCAGAACAATGAAAACTGTAATGGCCATTATAGAAAGGGCCATATAGCCTGGGAAAAATGCCCTGAAGAAAAAAAGCATTATAAAAGCCAGGAAGATCAAAACATAATGAGGAAATATGAATGAAAGGATTATGGCTATAATTATAGCAAACAAATTAACTCCTACCCTTGAAATTAAGTTATTAACTGTGCTGGTAATATCTGGTTTTAAAATAATTAAAATCCCCATTGTAACCCATATCACGCTTCTTTCATGATTAAAATAAACTAAAATAAGTGCAATTGTCATTGCAAGTGTAAAACGAATGGCATGGCGGATATAAATGTTATTTATATTGAAGTTAGCTTCTAAAACTTCCTTAAAAGATATTTTAGAACTTTCTATTTTTTTTACATCTTTTTTTGAAGTTACAGAAAGCAGCTTATTGCTTTTATCTAATATATCCCTTATACCCTGAGAAAGTTCAAAAATCACATTATTACTTCCTAAAAAGCAGGATTCAACCTCCAAAAGGGCATCATCCATCTCTTTTAGATTCACCATGTTACCGTTACTTTTAAAATTATTTGAAACCTTTAAAGAGGACTTATCTGCAGCCGCTAAAAAGTTATTAAAGCATTCCTTAGATTTTGAAGGTAATCTTGAAGCAATTAAATCACTGTACGTCCTTAGACCCTTCAAATAACTTCCGAGCTTAAAAATATCATAATAATTAGATTTTAAGGAAACTCCAGAGAGGATCTTTAATGTAAGGAAAACACTTTGAATTGAGGACTGGGGATTAAATCCAACAGTCACCATCTCGCTTATTTTTCTCTTTTCAAGCCATATTTTAGGAATAAATAATATAGAAACTACCAGGTAAGGTAATACACTGTAAATACACCATTCTACCGGAGTTGAACCTGTATTAACCATTAAAACTGCTACAAAATAAATTAAAAAGAATGTAAATCCCAAAGAACCTTCAGTGGCCCCAAAAATATAGAGAGAAGTGGTGAAAAATGCCCATATAACTGTAAAGAAAATAAATATTTCAAGACTTGATAATGCCAAATAAGCACTTAAAAAAGCTAAAACTGTCATAAAAAGGCCCAAAATTGCTAAAATAACTACTTTACGAATAGGGAGAGAAATATCAATTATTATACTGGCTAAAAGAGTTACAAACATTATAACCCCAATTCCTTTATCAAAGCCCAAAAAATGAGCTATTAAACCTGCCAAAATCATTAAAATAATAGCCCTAACAGCATGCCCCCACTTAGGACTTCCAGTAGGTCTTGCAAGTATTTTAAATTTACCTATTAAACCTATTTTTTCCATGTTAATTCCACTATTTTTTTAAAATAATAATATTGTTTTTATTATTATTATAACTTTGTATATAACCCCCATGGCCAAAGTAGATTAGATATTATAAAAAAGAAAAACTAAAAAATACATGTTAAGCTAATAAAAATTAATGAATCAACGAAGATCCAAAAATAAATAATTAAATTATAAAAAAATTATTTAACATACTGTTTGACGTTTTCACGTACAACAGCAGAAGCACCGTAGCTTTTTATTCCCCTGAGCATTGCAGGGAATTTAGTTTTAGGAATTAAAACATTCACCTGAGAAAAGCTGGCCCCTTTTACAGCTGTAGGCTCGTCAGAGCAGAAACCCTTTGACAGTAAAAATCCTTTAACTTCTTCCAGTTTTTCAGTAGATATGTTAAATTTCACATCGAAGTATTTTCTAGCTGTAATTGCTCCTAAAAGCTGTTCAAACATCATTTGAGCTTTTTCTGCCTTTTTACCGGAGCAGCTAGGCCCTGCATATAGCCCTGCACTTGATTCCATTATTGTCTCCAGGATTTTAAGTCCTGCTTTTCTAAGACTGCTTCCAGTTTGAGTGTTATCCACAATTAAATCAGCGCCTTTTGCTATATAAACCTCAGTCGCACCATCAGAATTGATGATCTGAACCTGTTTATTATCTCCGTCCCTGAGACCTCTCACCTGAACGAATGGTTTACTGTCGCCGAATATCTCTTTGTACCCATCATTGTTCATGATGTGCTGCCTTGTTAAGTTAGGGTACTCTGTAAAGCACAGTATTGGTGTTTTTCTATCTTTATTTGCCCTGAAAAACTCAGTAAGTGAGTTGTAAGGTGCCTCATTTGGTATGGCCACAATAAGCCTTGTTTGTCCGTAATCAAGGTCGCCGATTCTTGTTATTAAGTTTTCTCCGCTTTCTACAGATTCTTCTCTTACCCAATCCTCACCAACAATTGCAATGTCAAGAATTCCCCTGTTAAGCTCCACAGGGGAGCTTTGAGGCCTTGAAAGGAATGCTTTAATTTCAGGATCGTTTGCTATCACTATTTCGTTTTCTTCCTTACCTGGTTCATATCCTTTAACTTCATAACCTGCATCAACAAATAACTGGTAAGTGTTACCTCTGTTTACATTATTCAAGCTCCCTTTTGGGAGACCAAGTACTATTTTCTCCATACTACATTAATATAGAAAAGAGTAATTAAAATTTTTCGATATTGTTTTGAACTATCTAAATAATCTTTAAGATAGGAGCATTATAATTTTAAAAGAATGTTTAAATTCCAAATTATTAAATTTCAGTAGGCGAAATTAATATTTTTAAAATAGAAATTAGTAATTTTTAAAAATCAGTGTAAATTAATGACCACATATAGCTGTAACAATATATTTTTCAGGATCTTTAAAGATTTTAGTTCATTAATTTTGAAGGATTCCATATTAATTTACTTCGTTAAACGTTGATATGACGAAGTTTGCAAAAATTTATTTTTGCCGCGTCAAAATATATATTTTGACAGTTGAAAAAATCTGTCAAAATTTAAATTTTTGCACGCCACAAAAAATCTTCGATTTTTCATTAGTTTTAATTTTTTCAACAAAAATTCTATGAATTTCTGATAGTTGATGAAAACTATAAATTTTCGAAACGTTAAAAATCTTTTTGATTTTTAACAGCGCATAAATTTATAAAATTAGTGGTCAAAAATTTTCAATTTTGAAGACATAAAAATTTAGTTTGATACTAGCATATCAATTCTTTATTTTACAAAGCTAATAAAGTTTCAATAAGTTCATTATTAATTTATTTATCTCTTATTCATATACAAACCTTTCCTTAAGCCAAAAACACGATCTAGAATCCATTAAAAACCATATAAATATTAGAACTAAAAGTTTAAATATCTAGATCAAGATAACATCCTATGAGTCAGGGCACTATTATTCCAATCAATGTTTAAAACCTCAATTAAACTTGTCTGCCCTGGCTTTTTACTCTTATTTTGCAGATAATAATTAAAAATATTCTTTTAAAAGAACATTCTTAGAAATTAAGTTCAATTTTAGGTATTAAACTAAAAATCAATAAATTTAACATTTGATAAAAGATTCCAATCTTTTAATCGCATTGTACTTATCTTTTTTATCCAATTTAGCTTCATCTAAAGCGTCTTTTAATGTGTAAATAGAGTGATCGTAAACTTCCCTGTCAACAGGATAAGGAAAACCGTCCTTTCCACCATGGGTGAAGCTGTATTTTACAGGATCTCTCCAGCTTGGCTCGGTTCCATAGACCAGATCAGAGATCAATGCTAAAGCCCTTATTTTCTTAGGCCCTATCCCTTCAAGTGTTATAAGTTCTTCGTAATTTTGAGGCTGAAGCTCGTATGCATTTTTTAAGACTTCAAATTCTCGATCACTAATATCCATATCAAGTACTGGGTGGTGCCTCGGCATTTTCATTTCTTTATAATTTTTAGACTTATCTGAATGTACTGGCACGTCAAAAAAGTCAGTGAGAAGTGTCTGGGATTTTTTTCTAAAGTAAGGCCTTAAATGATCCGGATTATCACAAATTAAATCCACGCTTATATCTCTTGCATCACCACTTTGATCGGAGGTCATGTTTAAAGTATCTGATTTAGACTCATCACAGCAGATGGCATTATGCGGTTCTTCTATAACCTTATCAATAGATTCAGAAAGCCAGTGGTATCTTCGGGCATAATTATTTTTATTGTTCAGTCCTTGCTGTACAACTGCCCAGTTGCCGTCTTCTGTAAAAAAGAATGAATGGTGGTACAGGTCATAGCCGTCTTGAATGCATGAATTATCTATTTTTGCAGAAATACGGCTTGAATATTTAAGTTCATCGATTTTCTTTGAAGATAATGAGAAAAAATCAGCTGCCGTTTCGATATCTAACGGTGCTTTTCTTGAATTTTTACCTTTACCCCCTGCAATCATGATTCCATGCTCCTGGGGGTCAAGCGCAAGCTTTAACGCACCGCAGGTTGTAGTTGTAGTTCCTGAGGAGTGCCAGTCAAATCCAATTACGCATGAAAACGCCTGAAACCAGTGTGGATCTGATATCCTCCTTAAAAACTCGTCTGCACCGTATTCATACAAAATTACATCCGTTATGCCTCCGGCTAGCTTAACCATTCTGTCAAACAGCCATCTTGGCGCGTGCCCTCCATGTAATGGGAGGTTTGCTACTCCCCTTTTTGCATGCATTTTATCTCACATTTAAAATTAAGTTTCAAATAATCATATTTAGATTTAAATAATAAAGAATTATCCTAAGAGCATGTGAAAACTAATTAAAAAAAGAATATAATCACATAATCTAAAAAAATAAATTTTAAATAAAAAGGTGGAATTTAACGTTTAGATACTTCAATCATCCGTTCAACTGCACTCCTTGCATTATCTGCTGTTTCATCATCAACAGTTACTATATATTCCTCATTTAAAAGGGCATTTTTAACCTTTTCAAGGGTGTGGAGTTTCATAGTTTTACATATAGCTTCAGATAAAGCTGGAATGACTGTTTTGTCGGGATTTTCCCGCTTCAAACGGGTTACAAGGTCCACTTCAGTACCAATGATAAATGTTTTCTTTGGAGACTCTGCAACGTGCTTAAGCATACCACCTGTGCTTAAAACATAATCTGCAAATTTCTGAATTTCAGGGTCGCATTCTGGATGCACTAATATATCTGCATCTGGATATTTTTCCCTTGAAAAGAAGATATCCCCAGTAGTAAACATCTTATGGACGTAGCAGTGGCCTCCTTCAGGTATGGTAATTATTTCCTTGTCAGTTTGCTGGGAAGTATACCATGCGAGGTTCATATCTGGTCCGAAGAGTACTGTATCTTCATCAAGGCTGTTTACGATTTTAACTGCGTTTGATGATGTGCAAAGTATGTCTGCTTCTGCTTTTGCTTCTGCAAGTGTGTTAACGTATAAAACTACTGCTGCCCCCGGATGTCTTTTCTTTGCTTTTATTATTTCATCTGCAGGAAGCATGTGTGCCATTGGACATTCTGCCTGAGGGTCAGGAATTACTATTTTTTTATCAGGGTTAAGTATAGCTGCTGTTTCTGCCATGAAATCAACACCGCAGAATACCACAAGGTCTTTTCCTTCAATCTCTGATGCTTTTATGCAGAGTTCAAGCGAATCCCCCATAAAGTCTGCAATTTCCTGTATATCTCCTGTCTGATAATTGTGAGCTAATATTATTGCATTTTTCTCTTCTTTAAGTTTTATAATTTCCTTTTGTAAATCATTCAGCATGAAAATCGCCTTCAAGTAATATTAATTAAAATTAGTATAAAATACAGTAATTTTGAATATAATATAATTATAAATAGTATCTGTTTCATCCAATAAATACTTGGCAACCCTAAAACTTTACTTTAGACACCACTTTTACTTAAAAATAATACTATTTACAACTATGATAATATCCACTTTTTTGAATTCACGAATAGAGATAACCTACCAACTTTTGTTCATTATTTACTTGAATAAAATTCTATAAATGTTTATCTATAAAAAATCAAATTATTTTTTTTAAAACTTTAATTACTTTTCAAATGCTCTAACTCAAAACCCATAAAATATAATGTCCATGTATATAATAGGTGTCCTAATAAGGTTTTCTAAACTCAAAAAATAGAAAATACACGACAAAATCAAGAGAAATGTTAAAAAGTGAATATTTAGTAACTTTTAAATAATTAAGATGATTAAAATATTTCCAACAATATTTAAATATGTAATAATACTAAAATAAGAGGTTTTATGTTATTTGGATACAAATTGCACGTTTTTAATAAATTTTATTGGTTAAATTTATTTATATTAAAAATATAGTTTAAAATAACATGAAGAAGGTGATAAAATTTCAGAACAGGATAATCAAGAAGATTCTAAACCTTCAAACACTCAAGCTAAACCTAAACCCCCAGAACCTGACGCTAATATAAGAGTTATGATATTAAATAGCTTAGAAAAACGTTTAGAAGAAAAAGAAAACGAATAAAAAATAGATGTGGATAGTTGATAAAATGGATAATAAACCTAATGAAGCAACTATTGAAGTTATCTATAATGAATCTGTCCGTCAATATAATTTAATATTGAATTCCCATAATGGATTAAACAATAAAGCAATTGGAATTATAGCTTTTAATGGAACATTACTTTCTTTATTTAGTTTATCAGTTGTTCAGTTTATTAATTCTCAACATCTGAATGATTTACAAATTTTTTTAAGTTGTATAACAATTTCATACTTATTTATTATTTTTTCAATAATTTGTTCCATTTACGCATATCATGTAATAAAATTCGGTTCAATAGATGTTAAAACATTACATACTGAATATTACATTGAATCACGCCAAACAGTTTTAGACCAATTGTGTTCCAATATTTCAAATGATTCTGAAAAGATTAGAAAACTTTTAGATAGGAGAGGTAAATTTATTAATTATTCATTGTTTTTTTCAATGATTGGAGTTATATGTATATGTATATCCTTAATTTACGGTTTTTACAGTATTCCGTAAATGAATTAATATTATGTGGTCAAAATGGAAAGTTTTTTACCTCTTACAGTATTGGGAGCTATAATTGGAATATATACTATTTTACCTAATTATAAAAAATTAAGAGTAGGTTATAGTCTTGGAAAACTTGATTTATTTATGTTATCCCTACTTGCGTTGGTTATGCTATCATTATTAATATTTAGTTCATATTTGCAAAATAACACAATAAATAGTGTGATAACTCTTAATCAACTAATAAATCAACCAATATCCACTAACAATATTCTAATAAACAATTTAATCCGAGAACCTTTTAATTATACATTTTTAGTTGATTTAATTAACATAACATCTGTTATATTTATATTTTTAATATTTTTTGTTAAATTTTTCACTAAAAAAATACGTATCAATAATAAAAAGTATTTTATTGATAAATTAGATGAATTATTCTATAAAGGGGAATACAATACAGTATTTTCATTAATAGATGATAATTATAAGAATGTAATGGAATTTAAGAAAAAAATTAAATATAGCAAACGTACAAAGGAAATAAGACGATTATTAGAACAAATGGAAAATAGGGAAGCCCAAATAAATAATGATAAAGAGAATAATATTCCTTTTTATGATAATTTAAAGAGCAGATTTGGTTATTTATGGGAAAAAAGTACCTATGAAGATATTTACGAGTATTTAGAGGATAAAATTAGTATTATCTATAAAATAAAATATTTTAAAGGTGATAACAACCTTCAGGAAAACATAAAATCTAGATTATTAGATTATGATTATATAGAAAAAGTTGTTAAATATAATCCTTATTTTGGGCTTAATATCGTTATAGATGAACATTTAGATTCATCTTTTCGAGAGGACTATGCTAATTTATACTTTAGAGAGCTAATGAAGGATCGAAACAGTATATTATATAGAGAAATTAGAAATACTACTTCAGGTTATGAAAGGTATGAAATTTCTAAAAATAATAAAATTATGCATCAAGTTCTTTATAATATTAATAAAGCAGATGAAGCCAATGTTTACAAACCCATAGGTGATTTAACCGATGAATTATTAGATAAACAGCATAAAAAACCTTATGATGAATATAATGATTATAATAGTAAACTTATTGATGATCCAGAAAGGCTTAATGACCCCTTGTTTATGGCAGTGCATTTTTTTGATATAATGATTAGAGAATCCATTTATCAAGATGTTAAATGGCATATGTGGCTGTATTATTATGATTCTTTTGTTGAGAAAATCGTTAGAAATTACGAAATAAGCGATCTTCGTACAGTTAATTATGAATTCCCTAATGTATATTCATTCCTTCTTAATGAAATATTAGGCAACTTAATAAGTTGGATTCGATTAGTTAAAAATGATAATATAGTTCCCCAAAAGTTAAGAAGTACTGATTGTAAAGATTATGAAAATGAAAATATCATTAAAAGTAGTATAATTTGTTTATGTTATTGTATTCAGTATATTCTAAAACCAAATAAAATTCCCAGAAAATTCAAAGTATATTTACTTGAGAATGTTTTTCATCTTTATTTTGATTTAGTTTTATGTAGAGATAAAATAGTAAATGAGTATAGTACTGTGCTAGAAAATTGTTTATTAAAAACAGCTTCAGTAAGTACAGATCACAGAGATATTTTACTTGATTCAATTAATGAAATTGATAAGCCTAGTCTAATCTATAAACACAAAGTATCAGGCTTAGATACGATAAATGAAATTAAAAATAAATTAATAAATGCTAAATTAGATTAAAATAAATCTTCTAAATAATTAAAAGAATAATCATTCAAAGAGATTAAATCACTCCAAATGACATTAAACCACAATCTTTACATACATATACACAACAAAACGTTTTTTTCATCTATCTTTGATATATATTGTAATTCAAAATTATGACCTAAAAACTTACTTTATTTGTATTTTTTCATGTCTAGTTTTTTAGATTAACCCTTTATCTATTTTGGACTTTTCGTTATTTTAATTGATTCTATTTTCTGGAAGTATGTTTATTTTTAGTGAAACATTAATTAAATTAAACATAAGTGTTTCATGAATGATTCAAAAGTAGTTACTCTATCTTAACAGGGTAAATAATGAATAGAAATGCGATTAATAGTAAAAGAGGTAATAGGGAATAAATAATAACCCATTAAAGAAATAGATTGATAAAAGGATATTATGATGTAAATAAGGTAGTATAAGCAATATTAATGATTCTGTTAAACTCTAAAAAATCTTAGATTCTGCTCCGAACAGACGTTAGCTTATTTTTTCAGCACTTCATATATTGTTCGGCATGAAACGAATGATATTCAATGAAAGATTATATGGACTTTACTATCAACATTCCAAGTATCTCCTATAATATGCTTACATATACGATTAATTAAAACAACATGATAATGATACTATCTATTTATTTAATTCAACCATTCAACTAAATTAATTGAGTTATATTTTAATTGATAATAGCACTAAAGAATATAGAGCAACCCATCAATAAACTATAAATAAGCATGAATTACATAAATATTATGTTATAAACATTAACTTCGTTTAACTACTCTATAAAGAAGTTCGCAATAAATTCTAAAAAATATTAGAAAACAAAGTAAAATCATTAAATCTGAAAACAAAGGATTAACAGAGCTAATTCAGATTATCCCTAAACTTCATAAAAAATATAATTTATAAAAAAAGCGAAGTTAAACATAAAACATAACTGAATAACAGGTAAGACGACTACCAAAAAAATCCCAAGTATACCCCTATTGAACATCTCGTACCAAGATTCTACTATTTTTTTAGGTTTGAAGGCTAATGTCGGCACATACGAACTTTAAAACACTGTCTTTTATATATGGCATTCCTTATTTTTTACAATATCATCATAATACAGTATTATTTTCTTTTTTAAGCTCCAATATTTATTTTTTCTAAACGGAAATTTTAATCCTACCTTTATATATAAGGGAGAAGTAAAAATTTAAAATTTATTTTTTCTAAACGGAAATTTTAATCGAACCTTTAGAGTAAGGAGAAGTAAAAAGTTAAGTCGAATTTTAATCAAACCTTTATATATAAGGGAGAAGTAAAAAGTAAAAATTTATTTTTTCTAAACGGAAATTTTAATCAAACCTTTATATATGTAGACAAGTTAAGTCGAATTTTAGATCGACGTTTATATATAAGGGGGAATAACTTTTTTATCTTGTTATTTTCCTAAAAGTAAAAAGTTTCATCATTTAACTGTTTTTTAATTATCTTTTCATGCATTGTAATGAGAATTAGACCGTATTTCACCCTATTTTTTGATATTCCTTGTCTAATTCTCATTTAAACAAAATTAAAATTTATAATGCTCCTTTATTATCCAATTTAAAAAACTTTAATCGCCAAATAAGGTGATTAAATTATTTTTTTATGAGCATATAGTAAAATAAACAGCATATAAACAAAATGGAGTGGTAAATATGAGAATAAATAAAGTAAATTTTTCAGATATTGTTGATCTGTTAAAGACAAATTTAAACCTTAATATCTTTGAACTAAGCTATAAATTAGATTGTTCTGAAGGTGTTATATACAGAAGAATGATTCCTGAAGGTTACAGGGGATTATCAGGGCTTAAAGAGGCTATAAGGGAAGGAAAATTATAAAATTCCTTCAAAATCATTTTAAGGAGCGATATAAATGGCAGAAATAGAATTTAAGGATTATAACTACAAACAAATCAAACATTCTCTTATAAAGTCTGGACAACTACCAAGAGAGAATGAAGACAATATTAAAGAAGATATAGATGAATTAAACGAAGATTATAATAGAGTAGTCTTTAAAGAGCATGGAAAACACTGGTTTGCAGATGAAGAAAAAGCTGGAGTAGTTAATGAGGAATATCTAGTTAAAGACGATGAAGGACATATTAAAACAGTTAGAACCAGTTCTAAATACGACTACAAACTTGCTATGCGACAGCTTGGATTATAAGAGGTGATATAATGCTTTTAACAAATGAAGAACGTCAAGAAATATTTGAAAAAGATTTAGAAAAGATTAGGGACTATTTAATCAAAAGATTCAAACTTAAATTAAAAAAGAATCCTGAAAGTTTACTTTATAAGTCATCAGGACTCGAAATGAAATATATTATAACTCCAGAAAAAGAAGAACTTGAAAAGTTATCTGGAAAGGGATCACTTGATGAATTGAAAAGATTTAATGATGAACTATGGGATAAGCTTCAAATGTTCTCTGTAAGGGCTTTTGTGGTATATAACAATAAGGCGATGATAACAATAGATTATAAGTCTAATATGGAGATTTTAACGTTCCCTAAAGTAGATGACGGTTCTAATAACGTACATACTAAGTTTAAGAAGCTTAATGCTATGTCTTAATTTTAGTATATATGATTATTTTTTTTATGATTTTTAATAGGATAAAAAAAAGAATAAAATTCTATTTATTTTTTTATGGATTAATAAAGGAGTGGTTATTTTATGTTTGAATCTATTTTAAAAGATTTTGATGAGATTGCAGACGGTTTAAAGGAAATAAATACATTAGTGAATGATGAAATTAGTAGAATTAAATCTGAATTAGAGGAGGTATAAATTATGGTTAGTGAAAATATGAAGAATTTGATAAAGGATTTAAGATTTGATTATAGATTAAATAGAATATTAGAATGTGATATACCTGATAATGAGAAATTAATTCTGTTGGAAGCTGAAAAATGCGATAGATTATCGAATCTACAGGTAGAAACAAGACCAGCAGAAGAACAGTACTAATTTTATTTTTTTTATTTTTTTTTGGTTTCATAGGTACAAACCGTAACCAACTAAATATCCTAACATATAGTGAGGATTATACCATTTTTAATTTTTTTAAATTTAATATAAACCCTCAAAACATCAATTCGCTGTTAATAACGTTTTTAATTTTAACAAAGTTACATGAAAAAGTTTAAATAAATACATAGGAGATGGATATAATGAATTTCTTAGAAGATTTAATGAATAATGAAATAGAATTAAACGTATATTTAAATAATCACATAGTACATAAGAATGTAGTTATTAAAGGACTAATAGAGATGAAAGAGAACTACATTATTAAACTTGAGAACTCAGAGGAAGGTAAACAGAAATACGGGGAACATACATTTATAATAAACTCTTTAAACATTGATAGAATTTCAGTTTTACATGAAAACGGAGAGGTGTTATAAATGATTACAGAGCAACAGTTAAGACAATTTAAAGCAATAATATACGAACACTTCCAAGCCTCAAAAGACAAAGACAATTTAATTGATTACTTAGTACACAATTTCTTATTAGATAATTACGAAATAGACGATATTATAGATATTATAAATGTATTAAGCGACCAACATGACGATTTAATAAGGAATTATGAAGACGCAATATGTCCAATTAAGCCCAATAATTATAATGAAATGTTCCCAACATTAACAGAAGATAAAGTATTCGAGTTATCCAGACAAATAAGGGTTATATTCCAAACAGAAACAGGAACAATAAACTATAATAATGTTTTATATGATTACACCGATGAAGTAAAAGACATTGCTATAAAGATATATGAGAACGGTAAAGCACCCGAATACTTACAGAAATACTTAGAAAGTAACCATATAGGCGATAAAGACGAAATAAAGATTATTTTAACCGATATATTTACGCCTCATATTTCAAATAGTCAGATTAATCATATAGATGTTGGAGGTAGTGCAGAATCTGGAAAGACACGATTAACTAATACAGTATCTAAGATAATTCCAGATAAATATCTTACAGTAGTAAAGACAGTATCTCCAAAGTATTTATTCTATAAAGATGATTGGAATGAACGTTATAACTATATAATAGTCCAAGATTCAATGGATAGTGAAATTATCAATTTAATGAAGACAGCAACAGACCCAGAGAACGTTGGAGATGTTTCACATAGAACAGTAATAGATAAGAAAGCCGTAACTCTGACAATAGAAGGAAAGGTAATGGTTATATTAACACACGCTAAAGACTTAGTAGATATTGAATTAAATAGTAGATTAAGGAGTATAAATCCAGATGAAAGTGAGGAGCATAGTAAACAAGTAAAGAATATGTTAAAGTTAGGATTCGGACAATCAGAAACCAAAGACGATAAATATAGGAAGATAGCCCAAGCAATATTTGAATTACTAACAGTAAATGAATTTAAAGTATTTAATCCATATTTACAGTTTTTAGATGTTACTACAATGGGTAAAAGAGATGTTAAGATGTTTAGAAATACACTAAACGCATTAACTTTCCTTAATCAGAAATCAAGAGATATTACAACCGAAGGAATATTAATAGGTACTTATGAAGACTTTAAATTAACTAAGGATTTATGGAATAAATATCAATATCACCAGCAATATAAGGCAAACGACAAACAGTTAAGGATATTAGAGCTTTTACCAACATTACCAGACGATGAAACACTATCTAAGAATCCAAACATAATTAAAGACGGTTTAGGATATAATGAAATAGCTAAAGAGATTAAAGTATCTCCATCTACTGTTAAAAGTTGGATACATGGCAGAACAAACGATGAAACACAATCAGAGAAATTAGGACTAAGAACACAGGAATTAGTAGATATTTTAAAGGTTGGTAACTCAAGCAACGGCAAAGCTTACGTATTTCGTACAGAGAAAGGCGAAGAACTTGCCAATAGTAGAGCAGTCACAGCAGTCACAAGCAGTCACAAACGAAATGCAACGGCAGATTTTACTCCTTTCGACGAAATGCCTAATATAAAGACTTTAATATATAATTATATAATAGCAGTCACAGGAAAAGAGAGTACACTATCCGATATTACTAAAGTATTTGAAAGTCATAATATAGAGAATAAGACACTTGCCAATGATGAACAGATTTTTAACACTATCTCAGAAATAGAAACTAAAGGTATCATAAACGAAATCATAAATATTAATAATTATAGTATTTTAGATCAGTTTATAGACACTCAGGTATTATGTGACAGCATAATTTAAACACATAAACCAAGTATAATTAGACGGTTATAGGGTAAAATAAACCCTATTTGCCGTTGCATCAAGAATGTGACAGCATGTGACTGCTGTGATAGCACTAAAAATAACCCTAATCTAAACACGCCTTTAAAGAAAATAAACCCTATTTGCCAACACAAACGAAATGCAACGGCAAAAAATCCTTTAATTATAACTACTACCATACACAAAGCAAACGATTTAAACACAAATAAACACAAGTTAAAGTTATATTTAGCTGGTTAAAATTTCTTAAATCCTATATGTTACAGGTTAAGAATCCTTATTTTTATATATTTTCTCTTTTTTTAGTTGTTTCGCCCCACACTCCGTTTTTAACGGTGTGGGGTAAATAACTAAAGTTTTTTCTTCAACATTCAGTTTAATATTACTTAAATTCCATAGACCACAGGTGATGAATTATGAATGAATATAACTATAAAGAAGTTTTTAAACACGCTAAGAAAATAGCAATATCCCACAAAGGGCAAGTATTAGGAGGTAAACCCAATAAATATCCAAGCATAAGTATATACAAACAACCAAAAGATTACAAAGGTTTTAAAGACCCAAAGTATCCAACAGCCATATTATGCGATTATATAAAAAAATTAGATAGATATTTAGTAGTAATAGACATAGATAAACCAAACTATTCTAAACTTTTATCATATTCAAACATTTTACCAGAACTTTCAGACATTATACCCGAACTTATACCAATAGAGATATTCAAAGAAGTTATAGAAGATACAATACATGATACATACTCAGTTAAAACGCCTAATGATGGCTATCATATATATTTATTAAGCGAAAATAAACCAAAACATAAACCGATAGGCTTTGGTATAGATTATATAGATGGTATAGAGCATATAAAATATGGTACTTCTTTAAAATACGTTATAACTGATTATGTATGGAATAGAAGACCTAGTAAAGAATATTATGATAAGTTAGATGATTCTCCAAATAATATTTTAAGTGTTTCTAATAGTGATGATATTTTAAAAGATATTATAAAAGCTTTAGAGGTTAAAGGTTATAAAATGCCTAATCCTATTAGAGTAAATCCAATAAATAATATACCTGTCTTAAAAACACCTATCTTAAAAACACCTAATCTTATATACATTTAATAATAATTTCAAAAGATTTTAAAAAAAATAGCAAAGTTGAAAAGTACTGAAATTTTGTTACATTTGTTACAGACATAATAACTGAATGTGTAACATGTGATTTTTAAAATATATTATAATACAGGGTTTATTTTTAACTCCTGTGTTTTCCAAGCTCTTTTTCTCGATCTATTTTATCTTTAAATTTTATTTCACCTTCTTCTTGACGTATTCTTTCCATTACATAACTTATTTGTTCAGATAAGGATTCATATTTGTCTATTATTTTAATCTGTACGTTATCAGTAGTTAGTTTGTCTACAACTTCTATGTATTCTTCTCTTAGTGATTCAGGATCTACTTTAAAATATGCACTTGTTGTCGAATCTATTGTATGACCCATAAGCCATCTGGTGGTTAAATGAGGTACTCTATTCTTTTGTAGTGTTGTAGCGAAAAATTTACGGAAACCATGACTTCTTACTACATAATGTTCCCCAACTTTTCTAAAACCTTTCTTTCTACCTATATGATTGAACATACTGCTTATATCGGTAGGTTTAGTGGGATTATTTGATATTAAACTTCTGAAAAGTTTATCATCAGGGTTTGGTTCATAACTTGGAAAATTATGATTAAGGTCTTCTAAATAAGTTATTATGCGTTCTACACTTTCGGGAGAACTAAAAGTATAGTAAAGATTATCTGTTTTAATTCTTTTAATTTTCCATAAAGGTACAAAAGTTTCTTCTTGTTTTACTTTTGGTTTGACTTTTTCTATTAATTCAGGTATATTACTTGGATATTTTTCAAGAGGTATAGAATCATAGAAGTTTCTAAATGTTAGACTAGATATTTCAGCCCTACCCATACCACTACTTATTCCCATTAACACTATTGCTTTGTATTCATTATTACAGTATTCTAAAAATCTTTTTATCTCTTCCATTGTGGGAAGAACGACTACTGTTTCAGGCATACGAGCTTTTTTTGATTTCTTTTTCTTAGGTCGGGGTAATTGAATATCAAACTCGTTATAAAACGCTCTTACAAGTATCATTGTATGGTTTTTTGAATATTGGGCAATGTCTAATTCATCTAAGTATAATTTAAAGTTATTTAAATATGAATAGATTTTTCTCTTTCTATATCTATTAATAGAATCTTCTTCATCTTCAGCTTCGTCTATTAATTCTTTTAATGTCTTCCCTGTAAAATCAGAATATTTCTGCAAACCATATTTGTAAATTTTTATAGATTTTTCTGCTAATTCTCTATTGGAGCAAAATGTTTTGAATATTGGTTCATTTTCAACATGTGTTGATGTTTCTCTTATGGCATACATTTTATCACTTACTATATGGGTGGATATTTAGATGGTTACGGTTTTGTACCCATTCGAGAACTAAAAAAGTAGATTGAATATAGTGTGATAAGTAAAAACATAGTGAAAAATAAAGTTTTAGCTGTGCCAATAAATACTTAAATCTTATTATTCATGACTTAATACTGTTTGGATACTGGCCAGCATCACTATATAACCTCATAATTTCTGCAGGTACATAATAAACAGCTTAGTTAATAAATATTTTAATCATTACTACCAATTATTCTATTATTTATATAAAAAAATTAGATATGAAAATTAATTGAAAAAAATAAAGATTATTTGAAGCTTCAAATTACACTTCATCTATTTCTGCACCTAAAAGTGCATAACTGCAGGGACATTCTCTTTTATCTGGAGTTTTTGTTATTGCTTCAGATATTAACTTAACCAGATTCTCTTTTTGCCCTTCTACGACTTCGAATACTTCATCTATTGTCAGCTTGGTTGGGGATATTGATGCCGCATAATTTGATACCATGCAGATACTTGCATAGCATATTTCAAGTTCCCTTGCAAGTATAGCTTCAGGTATTCCGGTCATTCCAACAACATTTCCGCCCAGCTGTTTGAACATTGCAATTTCTGCAGCAGTTTCAAATCTGGGTCCTTCAGTGCACACATATACTCCATTTGGGACAACTTCACCTGACTCTATTAAATAGTTCCGTAAATCATGACAGTAAGGTTCCGTAATATCTATATGTACTGTTTTAGTGTCATAAAATGTGAATTCTCTTGTTTTTGTAAAATCAATGAAATCATGAGGTATTAAAAAATCACCAGGTTTAACAGATAAATCCAGAGATCCAACAGCATTGGTTGCTATTATTCTCTCAACGCCAATTTTTTTCATGGCATAAATGTTTGCCCTGTAATTTATCATATGGGGCGGATTTGCATGTCCTTTTGCATGTCTTGGCATGAATGCAATATCTTTACCATGTAATTTGAAAATGCTGATCTCTGGAGATTCACCATAAGGTGTTTCTATAATCTTAGTTTCAACGTCTTTTCCCATTTCAACGATTTCGTATATTCCTGTGCCGCCAATTATTCCTATCATGTTCTCAACTTTTTCTATGATAGTTAATTGTTCGAGATACAATAATAAATAGATATGCCTTGTCCTGTAAAATATAAATAGCACTGCTTTTACCCATTAATACGGCTTAACCCGCTTATAATACTCTTCAAAATTAGTTTTATGTTTATCAATGAAATTAGAAATTTTTTCTTCTGAAATCTGGTTTAGATGCATTAAGGGGCAGTAAACTGTAAATGAAATGACTGCAGTATCCAGATCTATATTATATATAACTTCAATCTCAATATTTTCGTCTTTGATCTGGAAATCATGCTTATTTAATTCTTTTTCAACTATTTCACATTCTTCCTCATTCAGCACATCTTCTCTAAAAATCAACTGGAAATCTCTTGAGATATTTGACCCTTTATCCAATTTTTCTATGTCAAATTCTTTTATTCCCTCAAATTTTAACATAGTCAACCCTTCATTAAATATTAAAAAATAGATTCATATTACTATTTTTATCTTTAATTAACTAGTTATTTATGATCTTAAAAAAAGCGCCAGGAGCGTGTTAAAAAAATATCCCCTGTTTTTTAGTTTCCAATTTGTTTACCGCGTCCTGGAGATTGTTTGCTGAAATCTGTTCCTGTTTGTTAAAAGTCCGCAGTGCATCAGCTAATTTTCTGAGATCATCAGCAACAGCTTTATTATCTCCCTTCCTTAAATCCTGCGCTAATTTGTTCATTAATGGATCCATGCTATTCAATGTATTCACTATTTCATCACTGTATGCAGATTTTAAACTGGAGGCAACATCTCCCCTTAAAAGCAAATCATACCCTAAAGCCATATTTTTAGTAGCAGTAATATTCTGTTTAAGTTCATTTAACGTGTTATTTATGGACTGTATGCCCTGACCATTTTCCAGATCGTTGGCCTGTTTTTGCCGCTGACTTAGAGGAATGTTGTTAAGCAGTGATAACTTTTCAATTCTATCAGCCTGCATTTCAAGACTTGCTATTTCAGCATCATAAGTTCCAGATTCATTGATGGTTTTAATTTCATCCTTTAAAAGCTCAATATCTTTAGGCATTAAATAAGTGGTTGCATAGGTATAATAAGTAACATATGCTCCTAAAACTACAATTATAACTGTAAGTATAACTATTAACCTTTTATGCATGTATTTGCCTCTGTAAATTTCATAATTAACCAAAATAGCTCACTTTTCTATATAAAGAGTAAATATTGTACCTATTACTGGTTTTATTATTGTATATTATTAAATTATTAATTATTTATAGTTATGAGTAGTACAAAAATAGTATTAAAAATAAAAAAAAGAGATTGAAAACAGATTACGCTGTTTTAGACTATTTATCCCTTGAATAATAAAAATAAAATTAAATAAATTTTATCCAGTTTATAAAAAAATAAAAAGATGTTATCCTTTTGCAACACCAAGAGGAATCATTTTTCCAACCATTCTAGATATTCCTGCATCATGGGATGTTTTTACAACTGCATCCACATCTTTGTATGCTCCAGGAGCTTCTTCTGCCACTACAGGCATTGAAGTTGCCCTTATAATAATTCCTCTATTTTCAAGGACTTTTTGAACTTCTTCACCGCGGTATTCTTTCTTAGCTCCTGCTCGGCTCATTTTACGTCCTGCACCATGAGCAGAAGAACCAAAAGTCTCTTCCATTGCCACATCTGTTCCTGCAAGCACATATGATGCCGTACCCATAGTTCCAGGTATAAAAACAGGCTGTCCAACTTTTCTATATTCTTCAGGTATTTCTTCTCTTCCAGGACCAAATGCACGTGTTGCTCCCTTTCTGTGGACAAACAGCTCCATTTTTCTTCCCTGTACATTGTGGACTTCTTTCTTTGCAATGTTGTGTGCCACATCGTAGATTATTTCCATGCCCATTTCTTCAGCATCCCTTTTGAAAACTTTCTCAAATGATTCTCTAACCCAATGTACAATCATTTGCCTGTTAGTCCATGCATAGTTAGCTGCAGCTGACATAGCCTGGAAATAATCAGTTGCTTCCTCAGAACCAATAGGTGCACATGCTAACTGCCTGTCTGGAAGATTAATCTGGTACCTTTTGGCTGCCCTGTCCATAACTCTAAGATAATCAGAACATATCTGATGTCCACATCCCCTAGAACCAGTGTGGATTAAAACAGTAATCATACCCTCTTCTATTCCAAAAACTTTTGCAGTATCTTCATCATAAATTTCATCCATTTTCTGGACTTCTAAAAAGTGGTTTCCAGAGCCAAGAGAACCTAATTGAGGCACCCCTCTTTTTTTAGCTTTATCACTGACTTTGCTGGAGTCTGCAGATTCCATTTTTCCATTTTCTTCCAGATATTTTAAGTCTCTTTCCCAACCATATCCATTTTCAATAGCCCACTGTGCCCCATGATCTAGCACTTCATCAATTTGGCCAGGTTGAAGCCTTACTTTACCTTTACTTCCAACTCCAGAAGGTACATTATTAAAAAGAGTATCTACAAGTTCTTTCATTTTTGGTTTAACGTCATCTTCAGTTAAATTTGTCTTTATAAGCCGGACACCACAGTTAATATCAAAACCAACTCCTCCAGGACTTATAACCCCATTATGGGTACTGAATGCCGCGACACCACCAATAGGAAATCCATATCCAAAGTGAATATCCGGAAGTCCAATTGAAAATTTTTTAATACCCGGTAAACATGCTACATTTGAGACCTGATCAATTGCCCCACTTTCTATATCTTTAACAGTTTCATCGTTTAAATATACTCTTCCAGGGACTAACATCCCTTTTTTATAACTTGATGGGATTTCCCAGACACAATCTCTTATTTTTTTTAAAGTTCCTTCAACTTCCATAAGATAACTCTCCTATCGATGATTTATTTAAATTTAAAATTTTATTAGAATATTTAGCGTCTTAAAAAAGTAAGATAACATCTAATTTAATTTTTGATCGAACTTTTAAAAAAAGGTTTTTATATTTGATGTTTTTGCATATACAAAATATAGTCAAGTGCAAAAATTTTTAGATTATCTATTCAAATAAATGGTGAAATATTGAATTAATTTAAAATCATTGCACTGGACTTTCCAAAATATTATACATTAATTATGCTCCTACTATAAAAAATAAGAACTTTTGAATAATTTAATTTCAAGTTGTTAAGGATAATCCATAATTCCTACACGTCGGGGAAATTTTGAACAAATACCAGGATACATCTTTTTTCCTTCTAATTCCAATTTTTCAGCTATCTCTACCTCAAGTTCCTTTTTAGTTGCAGATATAAAAAAAGCATTTTTACAGATGGAAAACTTAATATCTTCTTTTCCAAATTTTATTTCAAATTCAACTTCCCTTTGATATTTCATATTATACAAAATATCGTTTAAAATATTATCAGACAATTTAAGGAATTTATTCTCCTTAGGTCTGTGTGTATTAGTTCCAGTAGTGATTTTTTCAATTAAAAATGGTTCACAGCCTTCAGTACTTGCGGCTTTCTTGTTTATCCAGTACAGGCCCATAATGATCTTTCTTTTGGGATGTATATTTCCAGTTATTTCAGCAGCACTCATTTTTATCCACATTTAAATAAAAAAGTTAATCCCTTTTAAGTATTTTGACTCTTTCGCTGAGCTGTGCATTTTGATCAGTTAAACCAATAATTTCATCAGGAATTTCGCCCAATTTCTCTCCATACTTTAACTTATCAGTAACAGTTTTTTGCCTTCGGATATACGTTCCGACGTGTATATTGAATCCAAAGGGTAGATGATTTTCACATACGTCCCTTACTTCATCCATAACTGGTTCTGCTTCGATTTCCATCAGAACTCTGCCTGTTTTAACCTGTAAATCAATTTCCTGGCCTTTAAGAGTTATAACCCTACGGTCAGGATGTCCGCTTTCAGCTGGAGGGAGCCTTTGTCCTTGTAAAACTATTCTTTTGACGCCTTCAATTTCATCAATGTCTTTTAACAAATTTTCAGTTGTATCAGCGCTCAAATACCTGTGCGGGAAAATTTCAATGTCCATTCCATCATCTCCTTAAATTTACAAAACTATACAATCCTTTCATTATATTTAATCGTTTTGAAGCCTTTTTATGCCATGATTAAATATTTGCATAAACTTATCCTTTGATACAAGTGGCCTGCTGACAGTATCCTGCATACTGATAGAGATTTTACCTTCTTTAATTAACTGGCGGCCAGATTCCCTGGCCGTTTCAATGATATCTTTTACAGGTGCCCCCTGCTCCAGCATGCGCTTAAGAAACAAAGCATGGGGTCTGAGAAGAGCCCCTGCAAACTCAAGATCAGCGTTTCTGCAATAAGCTTTGATATGAGAAAGCACTGCGTCGAAGTTATCCATCTCCCACAAGCCACAACTGGATACAAGTGCCAGTTTACCATGTGTTATTTCCCTGTGAGGATGTCTCGTGTGGCCTTTTCTCAGCTCGATGGATGGCATTGCTCGGGGCAGTAATCTCTCTAAAAACATCTGCATATACGTATTAATTCCATCACAGTACACCGGTGTGGCTAAGACAAGGATATCCGCCTTGATCGCCTTAGGCGCAAGCCAACGCATGTCGTCGTCCAGAATGCATTTACCCGGAGTTTTCATCCAGCAGCTGACTTCACCTTTACATGGCTGGATGTTGAGGTCATTAGTGCAATAAATTTCTACCTCAGCCCCTTCTTCTTTTATTCCCTCCAAAAATGGATGTAGAATCAGTGCCGTATTTCCTTTATCTTTATTTGGACTTGAATTAATCACCAAAACCCTCGGAAACAAAGCATGCGAATCTTCGATTCGCTGCGTTAAAATTCTCTGAATTTTAACAGTTTCCGGGGCCTCAAAATCGGAGATTTTAAAGGATTTCATATTATCACGTATTAAGCTAATTTAAGTATTATTTTTGCTTAAATTCACATTTCAAATATCATTCCACTAAATAAATCTAAAATATCATAAATTACCTATACTCATTAAACATATTCTTAAACCTCGGCAACAGCAAAATATAAAATTTTTTCAGACGGAAATCTGTTTTCGTTTTTACCCTGATAATATAACTTTTTAAGATCTTTAGTGGTTGAACCTTGTATATCTGAAAATCCAAACTGGCCTAAGAATTCCTCGAGTCCATTTTCCTTAATGCCAAACTTAAAGATATTAGCATCGGGTCTCTGCTTATTTCCTTCCTTAACTCCAGAATCAAGTAAATAATCAAATACTACAGCACTACCCTTACCTGAATTTTTCACTATAAAAGAAAGTGTTTCGGCAACAGCCTCTGGGGTAATGTAATAAATAAATCCTTCCATAATGAAAAGAGTCTTTAATGAAGCATTGTAACCTTTCTTAAATAATTCTTCACTGATTTTTTCCGATTCAAAATCAACAGGTACATATACCACATTTTCTAAGTTAGATTGGAACATTTCTTTGATTTTTAGGGTTTTATATTGTTGGGTGGTTGGATGATCAATTTCGAAGACATTAACATTTTCCAGTCCCTCAATCCTATAAGCTCGAGTATCAAATCCAGCTCCTAATATTACCAGTTGCTCAAGCCCTTCCTTGACTGATTTTTTCACAATGTCATCCAAATACCTAACTCTACTTACAATTGAATTAATACCTGCTTCAGTATCAGCTGCCATTTCCGGATGTTCAACGAGAACTTCCCACATCTTAGGATTTATAAAATGAATTGCCAATGGATCATAACAAATACGTTCATCTTCGCTTTTAGAAGACTCATATGCCCTTACATTTGCAATTAATTCAGCTTGACCAATTTCAGTTTTTAATTCTTCAAATTTTCTTTTATCTCCTTTATATTGGCTTGATATCTCTCTGGCATATTCCATTAAATCATTAAACTCTTTCCCTTCATTTTCTGTTGTATTTTTTTTCAAAATATCACCTCATTTCATTCAACCACAGCATATACAAATGATGCCATGTCATTAACTTCTCGGTTAGCATTCTTACCATAGAAATAAACTTTTTTGTAATCACTACCCATATTCTTTATTTTATAAAACCCTCTCTCAGAAAGGAACTTCTCAATTGGTTCATTTATGCTTGATTTTACAGGCTCTCCACGCTGTTTTGCAAACTCATAAACGTATAAAACTACTGGTTCTATACATGACCAGTGGTCGTTATTATAACCAATAGTATACAACATATATAAAACTTTGGATTTTAGAAATAAAGATTAAAGAAAGTAAATTGTTACTATCCATACATTATGGTGTAAAAGTTTTTAATATGTTAATAGCTCTTAAATAAACAATTAAATGCTAAAATAATAAAATAAATTAAAATTAGAGTTTAATAAAAGATATTTTAGTGGTTAGTTCAGTCTAGATCTTTTTTATCATCCATTTTGATATAAAGCTGGCTTATAAAATCATCAAGGTCTTTACTAAATTTCACATAATTGACCCCTTGACCTTTGAGTATCATCCTAAAATCGAATGGTAAATTACCTATATTTTCGCAAATTAGCATCTGTACAGCTGTTATTTTCAGAGGATCTACATCAGATCGTATTGTTCCTTCTTTTATACCTAGTTCTATAGAGTTATATAAAGTAACGAATATTTCCTTACGTAACTTAAAAATTTCTTTTATAGTTTCATTGGCATCAACTTTTAATAAATTAGATGGAAGATGTATAGAATAAAGCATACTCTGCATCATAATTTCAGAATAATCACTGTGCAGCATATCACTTAAATCAAATCTCCCTGATTGGAAGTAATTATAAGCTTGGAAATAGTCAGTATATGTTCTAATAAATTCATTATATGCCTTTTTGAACGCAACGAGTTTTTCAAGTCCAGTATCCTCTTTTTCAACTTTTTCTTTGATCATTGTACTTAAAATAGTGACCCCTCTCAAAACTACGGCATAAAAAAGTTCTTCCTTATTATCAAAGTAAATATATAGAGTGGCTTTACCTAGACCAACTTCTCTGGCTATACCATTCATAGAAACGTTATCATATCCTTTTGAAAAAAAAAGGGTTTCTGCAGCATCTAATATATCATTACGCCTTTGTTCTCTTTCCCTTTCCTTCCAATTTGAAACTGACATTCTCTCACCAAGATATATGTTGTTACTTGTTATCCTAATACTTTGACATTTATAATCAAAAGTATAATTAATTAAACTCCCAATTCTGGAAGTCCCAGTTAACGGTTTTAATCTATGAAATTCAATATTTCACAATTTCATTTGTAAATAGTATAATGATTTTTGCACTTGAATATAAAATCGTATCTATTGAAGATCAGGTACAGGATTTATCAATTAAAAATTCATGTAATAATTAAAAAATAGCAGTGCAAATAAAATAAAGAGTTTCATATCATATCCATTAAATGCACTGAAAATTAAATTAAAATGCACTTAAAGAATACATCATTCTATTTATTCATGATCATATGGCGTAAAAGATTTTCAACATCCATAAAATATTTTTCACTGTTAATTCCCCTGCTTTCCAGAATTCTTATGTGATCAGGGGGTACTTCTGACATACTTTTAGAAATTGCAGATAATAAAATAGAAACTTCTACAGGATCTACATCCGGCCTAACAGTTCCATCAATTATGCCAATTTTAAGGGAATCACGCATGATATCAAACCTTTCTTTACGCAAGCTCATGATCTCCCGGGTGTATTCACTTACTGGAGGAAGAAGCTGGAAATCAGTATTATGAACTATAGAATAAAGCCTTACATCTTTACTGATTTCTTCTGCATATTCCCTATTTACTATATTCTCCATATCAAACCGTCCAGACTGGAAATAGTTGTAAATGTGGATATAGTCAGGATAATCTTTTGTAAATTTATGATATGCAACTCTAAATGCAGCAACTTTGTCAATCCCATTTTCTGCAGCTGCAACTGCTTCTCTTATCATTGCATTTAATATACGGGTTCCTCGAAGTACTATAGCAAAAAATAACTCTTCTTTATTTTCAAAGTAAAGATAAAGCGTTGCTTTACTTAATTCAACTTCTTTAGATATATCATTCATAGAAACATTATCATATCCCGTTCTAAAGAACAACCTTTCGGCGGCATCGATGATGTCCTTTCTTCTCTGCTCTTTTTCCCTTTCTTTTCTGCTTTTTATGGGCATACCATCACCTTGCTGACTGACAGTAATATAATATCCGCTGGTTTATATATAAAAGATGAATTTATTAATAAAAGTTTGGTTTTAAACCTGAAATAAAGTTAAAAATTAGAATTAAATTTAATGTTCATCTGCATATTGTGTAAATGTTATCATCAAAATTATTATGTAATTGTTGATTAAAATGGAATTATTTTGAACAAATTCAACCTAACAGACTAATACCATTAAAAAAACAGTGAAATTCGCACTTACATGTATTATTTAAAAAAAACAGTCACCAATTAAAAATTATAATTCGTGTTAAAAGTTTAAAAAAAAGAGAAGGGAGTGGAAATAATCCACCGTTCTCTAAACTTAGTTTGCAGGGGAAATTAAATCCCTTTCTCCGCTAGGTAAGAACTCTCTGAGTGCTCCTTTAGCAATGCATTCTCTTGGTGCAGTAAAGTCAAATGTTAAGTTTTTATCTGCAAATGCAATTTTAATTAAAGGATTGACACAGAAAGCGTCGCCTCTTGCAGCGTGAGGAGCCTGAGCTATTCCAGCGTATTCAGGCTGGTGACCTACGTTCATAGCGTAGTTAGGGTAGTTAGGTCCTCTGAGTTCGTGGATTAAACCTTCGTCGCTTCTTACTGATAGGGAGTTAGAAGCTCCACACTGATCCTGAAGGTCGTATCCGTAGAATCCGAGTCTGCTGTGTACTTCTTTGTGTAATATCTGGCTTAAGTACCATCCGTTAATTCCAGCGTTGGAGTTTCCAGTTGCAAATGCGGTTGAACAACCTGCAGCTGCTGCAGCGACTGCTGCTCTCTGAGATCCACCAAAGTGGCTTTCTAAGAGTGTTGGAATTTCGTACTGTTCCATTCCGTAGAGAGTTACTTCAGTTGTTATGTCTTTAACAACATCCATATCTGCTTTAGCCTGGCATAAACCAAATTTATCTTCTACGTATTCTTTACCGTAGTATAAGAAGTCGTCGAGTATATCGTCAGTGTATGCTGCGGTAGCATACTGAGTGAATCCAACACCACCAGACATGTAAGATCCGAGCCAGATCTGATCGTATATTGCTGCACCAGCAGCTATAACTTCAAGACTTACTTTTGCAGGGTCTTCAGATACTCTGGAGGTCTGGATCATATCAGCTAAAACTCCGAACTGAATTCCACCAGGTTCGTTTGGTCCTCTTGCTCTTCTTGATGGTAAGATAGCACCCATTCCGATAACGTCAGCGTGTTTAGCTGCGTATGAGAAATCAGCAATTGCTGCTTCTCCTGCACAGAGTTTGTATGCTGAGATGAAACTCATACCGATCTGCATTGCAGACCATCTTGATACGGTACCACCGTCACATGATCTAACTACTGCTGTAGGGACTCTGCTGACCTGGTATGTTTTCTTTCCTACGTATTTTTTGAGCATTTCAGCCTGTTCTTCTGGGAACTCTTTGTTTATGTCTATGAGTACTCTTTTGTCGAGCTCATCAGCGAGGTTGTCGTCTCCAGTGAATATTTTAGCGTAACAATCGCCTACAAGACCAGGGTTTACTTCTACCATGTGTTCCTGTACAACAGCTCCACCAGGGAGTGCGTGGTTGATTGTTTCCATGTATTCATTGATTGTTTCTGGAGTAACTTCAACACCTAAACGTTTTTCGAGAACTGCGTGACCGGTATCCATACCTACAATAACAGTCCTTTTGATATCATCTAAAAGCTGCTGGATAGCTGCGTTGTTGATAAAGTGGAGGTCGTCTCCTTCAACATATGAGTCTGTTCCAGAGATTTTGTATGCCATTAATTTCCTTTGTCCTAATGGAACTCCTATATCAGGGTTGTAGAATGGGACTCCGCCCCTTTCTTCCATTAGTTTTTCAGCTTCTGCATTGAATTCTTTTTTCCTTGCAGACTGTTCCCAACCGCCGAAGCAGTAAAAGTTGGTGTGATTTTCATTTGGGTCTTCGTCAAATTTACCTTTTAAGGCTTTTGCGAAAAGCTTTTTTTCGTCTATCATTAGTCATCACCCAATTTACATTTTAAATCGTTTTTGAATACGCCTAATCCATATCCGCCTTTTGTTCTAGCGTCGTGTATGGTTTCGACTACTTCAATTGCTTCTTCATCATCTCTCATGCTTACGTTATCGTACCTGTAGATGGTGGTAATTTCTGATAGATGTTCATCATCTAATGGTTCTCCTACAGCTACAGGTTCGTCAAGAGGTCTTCCTACTTGGTCTTTAACATAGGATACTTGACCGTCTTCTTCGTTGTAAACGTATCTCTGAAGTGCGTCAAACATTAAACCGTTTTCATCGAGTCTTAATGAGTGCCCGTGTACGGTTGCACCTCTTATACCTGTTTTTGCAGGGTCGAATAATTCAGTTTCAATTAAAGTTTTAGACATTTTTTCTAAGTCAAGTTCCCTGATTTCTACAACTTGTCTTCCAGATAAAGTACCTGTGTCTACTCCTCTGAACCTCCACATGTAGGTTCGAGCCCTGTCATAAGGCTGTGCTGGAGCGTTGTACATGGAATCTGCAAATTGGACATATCTGGTCCTGACACCTTCTTTTGCACCAGGAATAGGTTCCACGAGTTCTTTCATCATGTCTAATTCAAAGTCCATTTCTTCAAGAGGAGGGTGTACTGTTTTGTATCCTTCCCCAGGGTTTCTGTGACCTAAAATTTTAACTATATCTTCATCTGCTACTTCCCTGATCTTTTTGAGTTCATAATCAGGGTTCATATGGTTCCTACGATTTTCAGCAATTTTTGTTTTTCCAGGTGTGTATTGAGCTTCATACGACATTTAATCACCTATTAATCTTACAGTTTCTGAGGATTTTGCACTTGGATCCACCATTCCAATCAACCGTGGATCAATACTTTTATCAAATCCTATACCGTATTTCATATAATCTGAAACAGTGATATTTGTTTTTGTGAAAATACCTACTGAAACATCATATCTGAAGTTAAGGGCATCACTTAGGATTTTTTCTAGTTCCTCTTTAAAGGAATCCAGTTTTTCATGGTTTACAGTTACTATGATTTCTCCAACAGAAACTAAAAGTTCAAAATTCTCTTCTTTTACCTTAATAACCTTTCTATCTTCGTGATTTACGATAGTTCCTTTTGCAGGTCCGTACCCCACAACTCGTGGTAAAGATTTACCATTTACAAGAACCCTTAAAATTCCATCAAGGTCCATTATAGAGTTCAGTATTTTTTCAGTTGTTTTGGGTTTTAAAAGTCTGTGGGGAAATATTTTAACATCCACAGCTTTAATTTCGTTCATAAAGTCACCTTAAACCTGCGGTTTTATATTTTGTCTTTTATCTCTACTGCACCTTCTGCAACGTATTTGATAGGTTCTCTAAGGTAGTCAATATCACTGTAAACAGTTCCTACTAAGCTAGAGGTAGATTCAACAGAAAACATCTGTGTACCTGCGTCTAAACACATGGAAGCTGCGTTACAAGGTACAGCATAACCTTTACTGTGTCTGGTTACAACGTGGTTTCCGTTAAAGGTTCCAGGACCTCCTCCACCGTATATACCGTGGGAGAAGAAACTCATACCTACACCAGTACCCTGTGCTCTTCCGTAGTCAACACCAGGAAGACCAGTTTCGTATTCTATTATATCGTTGTAGTAAAGAAGTGTAGAAGCAACACCCTGAGCAGCTCTGGATGCACCTATGTTTACTATTGTTGAACTTATTAATCCAGCAGCAGCATAAGCGTTCCATAAAGCCCAGTCAACAGGTTCATATATTTTGTATCCTGAAGGCATTGTTTTTGCTACTTTAATGACTCCGTCATCAAGTGCTCTTTCTACCAGTGAAGCGATTACTGTTCCTACAGTACCTTTTCCGTTTGCTTTAACCAGGTCGAAAACAATGTTATTAGCATTTAAACCCTGGTATGCAAGTCCTAATAAGTGGGACCTTTCAAATGCACCTAAAGCATCACCTATTTCAAACATTGCTGTTTGTTCTAATATTGCGGATAATGCTACTGCATTTAATGTGTTTTTCTTGGTTACTGCTACAATGTGGTTAGCTGCAATGGTCCTGAAACCGTAACCTAAACTGTCGAGCATAGCTGGAGGTGCAAGTAGTGCTGCGACGTTAGCTCCTTTGAAGTCTACACTCTGTGGGTAACTTCCTAAAACTGCGGTTTTTATTGCAGAAGCATCAAATTGATCTACATCGAATGTGTCTATGATTGCCTGGATTACAGCTCCACCAGTAACTAATGTGGAAACTGTGTAATCTGCTGCCATGTTCATTCTCTGTGAAGGCAGCTGAACAAGAACCTGAGCCCCATTGTTAATTTGTTTGAGATTGAAATCGTCATCTTCGTCTATTTGGATAATTTTTTGAAGTTTATCAGCAATTACGTCTACGTTTTCAACTATTGGTAAGTTTAATTCCCTTCCAGGAATAAAGTTTGCTTTTCCACCATAAGCTGCGTTTGCCAATGTTTTTTCTATCCCTGCTAAGTTAATAGCTACAGAACGTTTAACTTCCTGTACAATCTTAGAAATAGTAGGGTTGTACATTGGACTAATTGCTTCTAGAGGAACATTTTCTTCTAAAAGCTTTCCATCTACTCCATATAGGTCTATTTTATCTTCATATGTTGGCATAAAACTTACACCTCTTTATTTGTTTTCATTCTAAAATGAAATTTAAGGAGGATAAGAGACCATATTAGTCTCTCGCCCATTTAGCAGTTATTTTTTAAACAGAAATAGTTAAAATAAACCAATAGTGGCAAGTTATTCAGATAAGATCTCCCTAATCGGAGGGAAAATATGGTTTAACTCAACATTTTATTTCTGTTTAAAGGAAGTCATAGATCTCGTCGGAATTAGAAAATGATAACGTTAGGAGATTAATATAATCCTGGTTATTCGTTTCACATTTCCGTGGTTATGACTTAGTGCATTATTTGTAACCATCGGTAACCATGTTACTGGTGGTTACAATATAGCCAATGGTCATTATTGATATTTAAATGTTTTGTTTAAAAAAAGCAATGTACATATGAAGATAGAAGAAAACATAATTTTACTACATAAAACTGAAATAAATGTTTTCATAGAATTGAGGATTTAATATATCATTTTAATTAAAATAAATTTCTCTCAATTATTTTTTATTTGGATAAAAATATTACAAATATAACCGTAGGTTATTTTGTTACCAAATGATATTCTATAACTAGGAGTAAGTTAGTATATAAATGTTTTGGTTTTAAAGGCTGTATTTGGGCTAATTTCAAATTATTTAACACATAAAAATAAAATAAATTATTATTAACGCCAATTAAATCATACAATGCAAATAAAAAAAGATATTTTTAATCAGGGTTTAAATTAAGTATTAAAAATTAGTTAAATTCAATTTAATTATTATTAATAATTCCAAAAAATAATTTTATATATCCAAAATAACCTGCACCATATTCCCATCATCCTGTTTAACATCCATCATATGGTACGTAACTGCTTTAACCTCAGCCCTGCTTTCATGAATTTCGGGATTAAATTCTTCACCCCATGCTGTCCCTTTTAAAGAGAATCCTTCCTCTTTTTTCTCTATTTTGACTTTAAATTTAGAAAATATCAAAAAATCAACGTCCAGCATAACAAGAAATTCAGAAAGCCAATCATAGAGTAGAGCACATTCATCCTCTGATTCAACTTCGATTTTACGTTCTATTTCATGTTCTATTTTAGATGTATCTGTAATTACTTCAAACATTGCAAGGGCTGCATTTTCAAAGGCTTCTTCCAGCGTATTTCCATATGCCTTATAACCTACATCTGCTGTAACTTCAAAAAACTCAAACTTTTTGCTTTGACTATCGTTCACTGTGAAACCTCAAACTGTGTTAGAGAAAATATAGACATAAGGTTATATTAACCTTTGGATAATCTATGCAACTTCTCTTGGGAACTCTTCCCTCACTTTTTTAGCTTCTAACCCTCTTCCGAGTCTTCTTGCAACTTCTTCATAATACTCTTTAGTCTGTGGTGTTGTAGAAGGATTTACTTTATTTAAAGCTGCTTCAAAGTGTCTTTTTGAAACTTTTTCAATTTTAATATTTTCATGTAGGGCAATTACACCTGCTTTTCTGCACAATGCTTCTATATCTGCTCCAGAGTATCCTTCCGTCCTTTTAGAAAGATCTACAAGATTCACATTATCATCAAGAGCCATGCTTTTAGTATGGACTTTTAATATTTCAAGACGTGCCTTTTCATCAGGCGGTGAAACAAGCACAACTTCATCAAATCTTCCAGGACGTAACAATGCAGCATCAATTAAATCAGGCCTGTTTGTAGCACCAATTACAACAACACCCCTTAACTCTTCTAAACCATCCATTTCAGAGAGTAATGTGTTTACCATTCTTTCAACTACCCTTGGTTCACCTGCTGCAGATCCCCTCATAGGAGCTATAGCATCTATTTCATCAAAAAATATTATGCATGGCGATGCTTGTTTTGCCTTTTTAAATATTTCGGCTATTTTTCTTTCAGATTCTCCAAACCATTTGCTTAAAATCTCTGAGCCTTTAACTGATATAAAATTAGCCTTTGACTCTGTTGCAACCGCCTTTGAAAGCATGGTCTTTCCAGTTCCAGGCGGACCAAATAAAAGAATTCCTTTAGATGGCTGGATTCCAATCCGCTTAAAATCTTCAGAATTAGTTAACGGCCATTCTACAGCTTCCCTAAGAGTTTCTTTCAACTCCTGCAGCCCACCTATATCTTCCCAACGGATATCTGGAACTTCTATAAAGACCTCACGAAGCGCGGAGGGGTTTATTGATTTTAAAGCTTCCATAAAATTATCATTTGTTACAAATAATTTTTCCAGGACTTCTTGAGGAATGGTCTGCTCTTCAAGGTCTAATTCAGGCAGTATTCTTCTAAGTGCGTTCATTGCCGATTCTCGGCTCAAGGCTGCAAGATCTGCCCCAACAAAACCATGTGTTATATCAGCAATTTCTTCCATGTCTACATCATCTTCCAGGGGCATTCCCCTGGTGTGAATTTGCAGTATTTCACTTCTACCATCCCTATCAGGAACTCTAAGCTCTATTTCCCTGTCAAATCGTCCCGGCCTTCTAAGTGCCTGATCAAGTGCATCGGGCCTGTTTGTTGCACCTATAACTATTACTTTTCCTCTTTCTTTTAATCCATCCATGAGTGCAAGTATCTGGGCAACAACTCTACGTTCTACTTCCCCAGTAACTTCTTCCCTTTTTGGTGCAATGGCATCAATCTCATCTATAAATATTACAGTGGGTGCATTTTCTTCAGCCTCTTTAAATAAGTCCCTTATTTTTTTCTCGGCTTCTCCCACATATTTGCTCATAACCTCAGGACCGTTTATAGCAACAAAGTTTGAGCCGCTTTCATTTGCAACTGCCTTAGCAAGGAGAGTCTTTCCAGTACCAGGAGCTCCATGCAAAAGAACTCCACGGGGCGGATCAATACCAAGTCTATCAAATATTTCAGGATGGCGCAGGGGAAGTTCTATCATTTCCCTTACTTTCTCTATCTCCTGCTTTAACCCACCCACATCATCATATGTAACATCTGGAACCTTTTTTTCAACTATTTCTACAGCTTCAGGCCGCACCTCTATTTCTGTAACATCATTTATTCTTACAATACCAGCAGGGTTAGTTGATACCACTGAAAATTTAATTTCACCCAGTGAAAATGGAGTTGTAGATTCAAAAAATTCTCTAAAAACTTTCTCTCCCCCAGGGAATTCTCGGAAGGTCTCTCTCGTTCTCCGCGGAGATATTAAAGATAAAATATCTCCCCTTGCGGCTGCTCTCCCCATTATATTCCTTTTTATAATATCCCCAGATGCCATTATTCTTAATCCTTTTGTTGCAGGGGCCAGGGTAACTTTTCTGGCAATTCTTATTTTAGCATGCCTTATGGTTACAGTTTCACCTATAGATGTGCCTGCATTTGATCTGGTGAGGCCGTCCATTCTCACTATTTCAAGCCCAATATCTGCAGGATAGGCATGTCCAACTATTGCACCTGTTGTTCTTTTACCAATTATTTCAACAATATCGCCAGGTTCAACGTCCATTTCCGCAAGTAATTCATTATCCATCCTTATAATACCCTTTCCAACATCTTGCTGTAATGCTTCTGCAACTCTAAGCTCAACTTCGCCAAGTTCAGGCATTAAAATCCCTCCGTGAAAGTAAAATCAAATAATGGACAATATACTCTAATATTTATGTTAATACATTGATATATATTTTTGTAAAGTTATTCCTCCCTATTCTGATTACTTTTCATGCGCTCTCTATCTCTTCCTTTAAGTAACTGCAAATAGAGGATTTAAACAAGGAAGTGATTAATATGTTAAAAACTAGTAGAAATACCACAATTGATCTTAGAAAAAAACGAAATTATATAAATTTAGAAGAAATAAACATGGCATCCTGCATTACAATAGCAATGATTGTACTTATTTTCGTTTTAAGTGTTGCAGTATTTGCTTCATTCCCAAATTCAAATATGCCCGCAGGTATCTAAAACAAGCCATATGAAACTCCACATAACCAAATAGCCATACATTTATCTTAAATTCAATTATATTTACAGCAAACAACGTAACTTTTTATAATTATTTAGTGAAAATTAAATTTACATGCTTTAGAAATCATAGGATTTCATCATCAAAAATATTTGGTTATTCAGCATAAGTCAAAGAGATGTCTAAAGACGAGACATACATTTTTGGATTTCTTCCGTGTCGAATCTGAGTATTATAATCCTTGAGTTACCTTTTACTCCTTTTCCAGTGAACCTGGTATCTATAATCCTTAAAAATTCAAGTTTATTTAAAATACGGTTAAAAGAAGCATAACTTGACTTAGTTTTCTTACTGAACTGACTGTAAAGTTCACCTGCAGTTAAATCTACGTCTGAAGTCCGTATAAGATCCAGTAATGTTCTTTCATCATCAGATAAAGACTTGAGAGTATACATAAGATTTATAGAACCCGTATTTTTAAGTGCCTCTTGAATATGTTTTCGCTCTATTGTTTTAGATGCATCTGCTTCAGCTAGATTTCCGCTTATCCTTAAAAGGTCGATTCCTACCCTTAAATCGCCATTTGATACCGTGTATTCAGTGATTTCATCCAGTAATTCATCTGAAATCACCTCACTGTAAAAACCAATTCTTGCCCTTTCTTTTAATATATCTTTTATTTCTTCTTTTGAGTAGGGATTGAATATTATTTCCTGGGGGATGAATATGGAATTAACATTTTTATCAAGCATGAACCTGAATTCAATATCAGACAGAATAGCAAATACACCAGTTCTTACACCTTCAAATGATTCATGAGCTCTTAAAATATCATAAAATATCTTATTAGCATTCTTACTGTAAAATAAGTAATTAATATCATCTAATGCAACGATAAGGGCCTTACCTTCGTTTGAAAGGTGCTGCATTATATTTTGATAAATTCTTGAAAAGGGAACCCCTGTTTCTGGAGGAGTGTGTCCAAAAATCTTTTGATAAATCTGTGAAAATATGCCAAACCGGGTTGTATGTATCTGGCAGTTTATATAGACGCAAACCACTTTATCTGAGGTCCTTTCCACCATTTCAAAGATCTTTTTAATGGCTGTTGTTTTCCCGGTTGCACACGAGCCAAGTATAACTCCATTAACTGGCCTTCCGCTACGTAGTGCAGGCCTTATGCTGATTGCAAGGGCCTCCATTTGTGATTTTCGATACATGAAATTGTCTGGAATGTAGTCTGGATTAAATGCATCGATGTTTTTAAACAGAGTTTCATCATAGAGGAGAAGGTCATCAATGTCCATGTTCTTTACCTAAAAACTCATTATCTGAGTGGTTTTTAAATGTATTATTTTTATATCAATACTAGCTTTATTTTTATCTATTTCCTTATAAATCTATATAATACATACTACTTGTAGGCCCCACTATTTAATTATTTATTGATTCAATAAAAAAACATCATCCATAATCTATTTAGTGTAGTTATTAAAATTAAACAAAAAATAAAGCCACATATCTAATTTTTAAGGCTAGAGTTATGTAACTATAAAAAGATAAGTACTATATAATAATAAAACCCTTAAACAACTCTAATTAAGGTAAAATCCAGAACAATAAGATAACTATAATTAAAGTTAAAGAACCACAGCCAACCAGATTCCATTTTATCCGTTTATTATAATTAGATTTTAGTGGATTACTGCAAAATACGCATACTTGAGAAGTTTTTACATTTTCTTTTCCGCATTTATGACAAATATTGGAAGTATTGGGTAATTTCAATATTTTACCGCAAAATACACATATTTTTGAACTATTGATATTTTCTTTTCCGCATTCCGGGCAAATGTTTAACTTACTGGCTGATTTTTCTTGATTGTATCGTTTATGGAGTTTTTTAACATATCTTAAAGATCCTCCACATGGACACCTGCCAAAATTATCGAGGGATTCTCCCGCCTGAAGTACATAATAGCCCTTGCACTTTTCACAAACAAGATAAGGCATATAACCACCGTTTATGTTTTCCAAAATTCCATTAACTGGAATTTATCGCAGAAATTCTAAAATAAGAACTACTTCCACCACATAAACTATATATGCCTTAAATCTAATTCAGCTAAAATAACTGATATATCTAGAAATCTTAAAGCCGATTTCTTCAAATTATCTCCTCCTTTATGCCACATAATTATTTTTTAGAAGATAATAATATTATTTACTACTATATCCAAATAGAAAGAATTATATTATTTATTATTAAATAATGATAATGTTCCTGTTTATTTTATTTATTTAATTCCAAAAGAATGATTATATACGCTTAATAAAACTGAATTTTATTTTTTATATTAAATAAAAACATATTAAATATTTATAATAGGTATAATCATCCATAAGCTTTGATAATAGAGATAAATATTATCAATTAAATTTAATTCTAAAATTAAGTGTATTAACCTGCTGAAAACAGTTTAAAGCCCAACATGATCAATCCAGATCTAATTTCTTGGCCAGTACATTATTACCAGCATTCCCCTAAGACATATAATACCGCCTATTATATCAAAACGATCAGGAATTACCTTATCAACTTGCCATCCCCTAAGTAGCCATAACTATGAAAACTCCACATAAGCAGCGTAAACTCTTCCAAAATTTGCTGGCTGAAGGGTTGCAACTATTCCATACTAAAATTGCCCCACCTACAACTGCGATTCAAAAGCTTCCCCATCACGAAGCCAAATCCATATAAGATATCCTCCACCTATCCACAGAAGCCAGCAAGTACAAAACCCTCAAAAGCGTAGCATTCGAAAATTAAAAAATTTTTGATGCATGCGAAAAATTCCATTTTTCGCTGTTACGAAATTAAAAATTTTGTGAGTACCAAAAATCAAGCATGAAAAAATCTTCGATTTTTTCTGCCCCAAAAATCTAGATTTTTGAGGATTTTGAGGGATTTTCGAGTGTAACTGATTTAATAACTTCCATTTTGGCGTCTCCTCTTAAAATAAATGATTTATAATTGGCACATATCAACTAAAAAACTTACAAAATCATTTTTTATTATATCATTTAAACTATCTTTTTTTAGGCGTTTTTAACTTATTTATTTCAAGGTATGAAAATATATTAATAATATTCATCATAGTAATATTATTGTTTTGGAAATATGTTACTTAAATTCCTATTTCAAATGGTTCTATTTCCAGAAACACTTAAAAATCTTTAATTATTAGGAGAGTTTTATAATGCCAGATTGGGAAAAATACCATAAAGGTAGCTGGGAAAATTACTGGAAAGATTACTGGAAAGAAAGTGCTGGAGCAGACTGGACAGAACATGAACGAAAATACAGAGAAATGGGCAAAATTATGAATAAATTGGGAGAAACACAATTTAAAACAGCAGAACTTATAATGCAGCTTGCAAATAAAAAAGAAGGGGAAGAATACGAAAAAGAAATAGACAGTTTAGAAAATGCAATAAAAGATCTGAGGACTGTTATAGATAAAAAAAGCAGCGAATTAAAGTGAATTAATTTATTTCCATTATCTTTTTAAAATTAAATTAAGTATAAATAGTTTTTTTAAATATTAACACTCTAATTTTATTGTAAATCCCAAACAGTGCCCATTTTTATCATGGAAAATATTATTCAAACTTGATATCATCAACACCAGGCACGCTTTCTCCACCAGACATATTAACTATTTTTACATTTTCATTTTCTGCAGCCCACTGCGTAAGTTTTTTAGCATAATTCAACTTCATCTGCTTAATTTCATCAGCTTTACCTTCTGCTTCAGGTAAATCAGGCCTAGAATATTTGGTTACAATATCCCCAAAGTCCATTCCTGCAAGAAGTATAAACCTTGCCCCAAGTTCAATTGCCAGGAATATGCAACGGTCCCCATCTGTAAAACCGCCGAAATTGGACACATTTTCTAAAGGTACACTTTGAGTAGTCCCCAAAATTCGTTTTAACTCTGGAACATATTTTTTTATTTTATCAATATTATTTCCATGGGCATGAACAGCTAGAATCGCTCCTCGCTCGTTAGCCTCTATTATATCATCCACATTACCGTCTAAATCCGTAACTATAATGTCTGGAACTATATCTTTCTCTAAAAGTGCAGTTGTCGCCCCATCTGCTGCAATTAGCGTGAATTTATTTAGATCTAGTTCTTCCAGCTGATCCAGCTCGTCCAGTTCTTCGATATTTCCTTTAAGGGAAGGTCCAGCCCCAAAAATAATGGCCATATCCTTTATGTTAGTTTCGGCTATGGTTGAACTGTTATCTTCATTTAAAAGGCTGTCTAACAGTTCTGCAGATTTCTCATCATCCTCACGGCTGAAACTGAATTCTTTTAGTATTTTGTCATACCATGAAAACCAAGCATCAAGATTCATGAAAGTGGATATATTATTTTTAATAAATAAATTGTTGGAATTAAATTCAAATTTAAAAAATATGATTAATTGAAGTAAAATCATAAAAATTTAGGGTGATAAAATAGTTTGACTATTTAAGAATCAGGGACTGAAGTAAAGGTATATTAACTGTTTAATTGATAAACTTATGTGTATCTCAAAAAGAGAATCAAGTTTAATATAGTTTTTAAAATTGGAGGTTGAAGGAAAAACGGAGCGTGCAAAAATCTTCGATTTTTGCTACGCCAAAAATCCACGGTTTTTGACGTTTTTCCTGAACTTTTGAAAATTTTTATAAAAATTTTCGAAAGCCCGAACACTTGTGTTCGGTGGCCCCAAATATGTAATATTTGGAGGTTTTTTAAAATGGAGGAAACATTGCTAATGATACCCGGACCTACCAAAGTAGCTCCGCGAGTACTAAAAGCCATGTCAGATGCAGTGATGAACCACAGAAGTGCTCAATTCGCTGATATTTTAACTGAAGTCAATGAAATGATGTCAGAAGTATTCCAGACTGAAAATCCATCTTACACTATAACCGGTTCTGGAACAGCTGCAATGGAAGCTGCAGTTGGAAATGTCCTTAATAAAGGAGATAAAATTTTAAATATTGTTGGCGGAAAATTCGGAGAAAGATTTGCACAGATAGCTGAAGCTAACGGCGGTAATTTCGTTAAGCTTGATGTGGGATGGGGTAAAGCAGTAAATCCCGAAGATGTCAAAAATATTTTAGAAGAAGATGATGAAATTAAAGCTGTGACATTAGTTCACAACGAAACTTCAACAGGGGTCGCAAGCCCAATCGAAGAAGTAGGTAAAATTGTTAAAGATTATAACGCTTTATATGTTGTAGATACTGTTTCATCCCTTGGAGGGGACGACGTAGCTGTAGACGATTATAACATTGATATTTGTGTAACAGGTTCACAGAAATGTCTTGCCGCACCACCAGGAATGGCAGCAATCACAGTAAGTGATGATGCATGGGATGTAATCAATAAAGTAGACTCCAACTCATATTACTTAGACGTAAGGAAATACAAAAAATACGCAGAACATACACCATCAGAAACTCCATACACACCTTCCGTATCCTTAATGTACGCAATGCGCGAAGCATTAAACATGGTAATGGAAGAAGGTCTTGAAGCTAGAATAGAAAGACACAAATTAGCTGCATCAGCCACAAGAAACGCTGTTAAAGCTCTTGGTCTTGAACTATTTGCTGACGAAGAGGTTTCATCTACAACCGTAACTGCTGTAAAAATGCCTGAAGGCATAACTGATAAAGACATGAGGGGCACAATGAGAGATAAATATGGAATTGTGCTTGCCGGTGGTCAAGACCACTTAAAAGGCAATGTTTTCAGAATAGGCCATATGGGTAATGTTAACTACAGAGATCTTGTTGTTACAATGGCTGCTCTCGAAATGACTTTAAAAGGTCTTGGAATGGACGTTTGTCTCGGAAACGGAGTAGCAGCAGTAGAAGAGGCTTATCTTATAGGATAATTCTCTTTCTTTTTTACTATTTTTTTCGAACTGTTTTATTTATTCTGAAAATTAAAAAATAAAATCTTTACTTAAAAGAGCAAGTGCGGAATATTCATTTAGACATGTCTAAGCCGTAAACAGTTACAATAATTTGTGCAAGTGGGAGAACTGTCCAAGGGGCATTTCTTTTAAGCCATGCTGTAGAGCTTCTAATTTTAGAAGTGTTAATTTCATCTTTCTTTAATTCTTCCCTTATTATACTAACTTTTCCTATGACTTCATCTTTATTATTTAAATTTAAAGATTCTATCGTGTTATATATTTGATTAAAAGTATTTTTTATCCTGAGATCACTTGAAGTTGTAATTTCATCACTATTTTCTGCAGCTGTAAAATTAGACATGCTTGAATTTTCTATTAAGTTTATTCCTTTACCAGTTATTTTAACTGAGCTAAATTCTACTCCCAGACCAGGAGATATGTCTACATACTTTTCATCACGTAACTGAAATGCATTTTCCTCAAGTAATTTATCATCTATTTTTAATTTATCCAGCAAATAATTGCGGGCAAGATAATATCCCGGATTTTGATCGTTAAACTCGTTTAATATATCCAATATTTGTTTCTGTATCTGGTTCATAAGTTCACGCGCCTAGTTTATAAAATTAGTAATAGTCTAGAAAAATTGATTTATAAAGTTAGTATCTGTAATTAACAGTAGTACTAAAATTATTCTTCCTCTTCAGGCCATACATCCTGAACATCGACATATTCCAAGCTTGAATATGGTATCATCACATGTCCCTGGTTAAATTCTATCAAAACATATGTTTCTTCATATATTACGTCTGTAACATCTGCAAAATGCTTCTTGTTCTGCTTATTTTTAAAATATACATCAACAGTTGCCATTATTTCAACCCATATTATATTATATCCATTTTAAATTATAAAATTATCAGTACTAATAAAAAATAGGTTTATTTTTCATTATTTTACATAAAATAAATAAAATAAGCATATTTTAAAAAATGAAGTTAAATTAGATATGAAATCCGATTTTTAAGTAATTAAAAACATGAATTAGTAAGCTGTTTTTTAATATAATATGGCAACATATTACTAATCTAAACTTCAAAAATAACTTTAGACTGGTAATCACCGATTATAAATGTAATTCCAGTCTACAATCCACATTAAACTATAAATATAAACTTAACCTAAAAATAAATCCAAATCAAACATGGAATTATATTTCCAAGTAATTTTAAAGACCATAAATTAACAACTTATTTTTAATACTACATAACAACATATTAATAATTCAAACTCCAAAAATAACTTTAGACTGGTAATTAATGATTATAAATGTAATTTCAGTCTACAATCCCCATTAACTTATAAATAAATGATAAAAGGTGAAAATTATGCCATGCGGGACGATTGAGGAAGTAGAACCATTTTTAAAGGGTCTCCTGTACCCTGCAACTAAACAGGATATAATGGAACAAGCTAAGAAAAATAATGCAGATTATGTGGTTTTAGAAACATTAGGTAGTATGGACGAAAAAACATATTATGATCGTAAAGGTTTAGTGGGAGTACTCAGGAAAACAATTGCAAAAAGCTGAGAAACAATCATTCCACATTATAAATCATCGTTGGCCCATAAACATATTTTTTTATATTTTAAATAAGAGTGCTAATTTTAAACTGTAAATTTTTAAACGCTTTTTAATCACTCAAAGTTAACTTCTATTTTAGATCAGTTACCACAATATTTATTCATATTAATAACAGACTCATAAAAGTAGAATATTAATGGTGAAATTATGGGTTACCTTGTCTGTAAAGATTGTGGAGATTATTACGAGCTTCAACCTGGAGAAACTGCCAACGATTATGATCGGTGCCGGTGCGGAGGAAAACTCATATATAGAAAATATTTAAACAGCAGTATTGATGACTTTAATGTTTTATCTAAGGAAAAAAGCTCTAAAAGTAAACTAAATAGTTCAAAAATGATTAAACCTCTAGGATTAGGCATATTGTTTATCTTTGGCTTATTAATTAAATTCCATGCTTTTAATTACATAATATATTATTTTGCACGTTCTAATTCCAACTTTTTATTTTCGTCCCCAGTTTATATGGTCCTTTTAATAGTTTTGGGGTTCTTTTTAAGTTATCTTGGAAGATACGTCCGGTGATAAGCACCTAAAATAAAATAGTTACTGTAAAAAATTACAGCTTACTTATGTTTACTAACATCCTTAAGAATAGCAAGTATTGTTTTTAAAATAATGGGGCCATCCATACGTGTCTGGCGCAAAATATAACCGGGTCGAAGATAAAATTCCCTGAAAGCCTTCCTTTGCATTTTTCTAAGCTCTTCAAGAGAACAGTCCACAGTTTCAAGGACAGGGGTCATTAAAGAATATTTGGACCAATCATTTATCTTAATTAAGTTCTCTTCCTTTGCTTTCATGTAAAACCTGGTGCCAGGATAAGGTGTTGCCAGTGAAAAAATAGCATAAGACGGGTTTAAGTTTTTAACGAAATCTATTGTATTTCTAATGCTTTGTTTAGTGTCGCCAGGCATTCCAAGCACTGCAGATGCTATGGTCCGGACATCAAGCTCCCTTGTAAGTTCAAATGTCCTTTTAATTTTTTCGATGGTTGTCTGCTTATTTAAATTATCCAGCTGCTGCTGATCTGCAGATTCAACACCTACAAAAAGAGTTATGCACCCCGCGTCCTTCATTTTTTCTAAAATATCCTTTGACAGAGTATCTACCCTGGCTGTACATCCCCAGTATACATCTAAATCCCTTTCTTTCATTTTTGTGCATATCTCTTCAACGCGCCTCTTGTTTACAGTGAATGTATCGTCCATAAATGCGATCATATCAGCATCATGGTCGTTGATCAGGTGCTCCATCTCATCGACAATATTTTCAGCAGACCTTAATCTCAACTTGTGGCCGTGCATAGCTGCTGATGAACAAAACGAACATTGAAATGGGCAGCCTCTTCCCGAAATAAGTGTACCTACAGGTAATTTCGAATTTAAAATTTTATACTTGTCCATAGGGAGAAGGTGCCTGGCAGGAAATGGAATTTCATCCAGGTTTTCAATAATTGGCCGTGGAGGTGTTTTAAAATCTTTAGTAGCTATTCCCTTAACTTTTCTTAAATCACCGCCGCTTTCAATGGTCTCTGCAAGTTCAAGCATGGTGTATTCGCCTTCACCACAAACTACAATATCTACAAAATCGTTCTTTAAAACTTCATCATACGTAAAAGTAGAATGATATCCTCCTAAAACAACATATGCATCAGGACACACTTTTTTCCCAATTTTAGCAGTCCTGAGGCCCTGATCGATTGCAGGTGTCACTGCAGTAACGGCTATAATATCTGGCGAATACTTAGGAATTTCTTTTTCAAGCTCTTCCCAGCTCATTTCAAGGGCAGAACCATCTATGATCTTAACATCAACCCCATTTTCTTCAAGAACAGCTGCTATGTATGCTATTCCCAGTGTAGGGGCTACAAGACCTATGAATTTGTATTTTGAAGCGGTATCTGGCGGATTTATTAATAAAACTTTCATTGTATCACCCTTCGCCTTTTGTGTAAAATATTATAAATTTAAATCAATTCATTTAATATCGCATCATTCTAAATAATATTATTGTTTTAAGTAAATCAGTTAGTCATTTTACATAATAACTTAATAAAACATTTCTTTCTCATTTTCAAGTGAAGTTATTGTTTTACAACTATTCAAATAATGCCAATAATTATGTTACACTTCAATAATTAAATTAACGATATATAAAATTGCTTTAAGAAAGATAATTTGAATAATCTACTTTTTTAAATATTACAAGTAATATAAAATAATTAATTAATAATTTAGGGTTTTAATTTAGGTAAAATAATGCCTTCTTCCTTATCTACCATGATATCAATTAAATAGGGTTCATTTAAATCTAAAGCATTTTTAACTGCATCAAATATTTCACCAGGAGCATTCACACGTTTTGATTTGATTCTGTATGCATCTGCAATTTCACAGAAATCAGGATTTTCAAGTTCAACTTCGTATCTCTCCCTGTAATGCATGTCCTGCCACTGTTTTATAATTCCAAGGCAGCAGTTGTTTATGATACAAATTAAAATAGGAAGATTCTCCTGAGCAATTACTGCAAGTTCCTGTATTGTCATCTGGAACCCTCCGTCGCCGACCACCAGAACTACCCTTTCAGCAGGGTCTGCAAGTGATGCACCAATTGCTGCAGGCAGGCCGTAGCCCATAGGTCCAAAACCTCCTGAAAAAAGCAATGAAGAAGGTCTCGTTACTTTCTTAAGTAAAGTAACCCATGTAGTATGTGTTCCTGCATCACTTATTGTTGTTGAATCATCCGAAGCATCCAGTATCTCTTTTACAGCTCTTTGAGGTTTAACTGGAATATCATTATAATTAGTTTTAATTTCATAGGTTCTTTTATGATTATCTAATTCATGAAGCCATTTGCCAGTGTTTTTAACAGTTATATCTTTCATTTTATCTAAAAACTGGCCAACATTTCCCTGAATCTTAACATCTCCTTCTAAAACTTCGTTGTCAAGATTTACATGAATTATTTCAGGGTCTCCAATTCCGAGTACAGTCCTTTCTGAGAATCTACAGCCAAGTGCTATCAGCAGATCACAGTTTTTACCTGCAAAATTTGCAGCGGTTGTGCCTCTAAGTCCGATCATTCCAAGACAAAGTGGGTGATCTTCCGGTAAAACACCCCTAGCAGAATACGTTGTCGCAACTGGAATGTTATATTTTAAAGAAAAATCTCGCAGTTCGTTTACGGCATGTGCCCATATTATCCCAGTTCCAGCAAGAATAAGTGGTCTTTCAGACATTTCCATCAATTTAACTGCATCACCAACATCAGTTAAAGAAATATCTTTCTCTTCAACATTTTCAGAGGTAAGTGAGAATGTATCGACATAATCATTTAAAACATCTTTTGGAAAGTTTAAATGAATCGGTCCAGTTTTCCCATGCTTTATCATTTCAATTGCTTTTTTTAATTTCAAAGTACCATCGTCTGGGTCTTCAATATGGAATGTTTCCAGCGTAATTGGCCTGAAAACACCTTCAATATCAATATCCTGGAATACATTCGTTCCTTTAAGATCAGTGTCTACATCCCCAGTGATTACAATCAGCGGTATCGAATCTTTAAAAGCAGTTGCAACACCCATTACTAAATTTAAAGCTCCAGGGCCAGCAGTTGAAATACATACCCCAAATTCACCAGATACCCTTGCATAACCGTCTGCAGCATGCACTGCTCCCTGTTCATGGCGCATTAAAACATGTTTAATCTTTGAACTCCTCAGTGCATCGTAAAAAGGCAAAATCTGTTCTCCAGGATGTCCAAAAATAAATTTAACACCATTTGATTCTAAAATTTTAATCAGTGCATCTGCACATCTCATTTTATCATTCTTTAGATTCATCATGAATAAATATGGTTTTTATATCTATTATAGTTGCTGTTAGCGTTATTATTCCCATTAAATTCTTTTCCAGCCGCTATATTACCCCTATTACTGTCAACATTTTTATCTTGACTATTTTCATGTTTAAACAAAATAGTTGTACAATTTTACTAAATTCAAAATTTAAGATTATTTAATTTATATTCTACTTTAAAACAAGCCTTCAAAATATTCCAACGTTAAAGTCCATTATACGTTTGAAACTACATATTATAATATTAATTTTCATTCCGATTAACTAAATTAATTATTTAATTAATTAAATTTATATATTCCAATTATGAATATCATTAAATTATAGCAGGTTTATTTATAATTACAAACCCGCAGAAATAAATTTTATGTTAATATAAGGTGCTTATTAATGTCTGAAATTCCAAAAAAATACATACAATTTGATTTTTCAAAAATTAAAACGTATTTAAGAGCTAATGAAGAGCATAATATATTATATCTCCATGCATTAATTGCAGTAATAGGAAGTTTAAGCGCGTTGCTCATTTTAGAAGGTGGAAAAGAATCATTACCTTCCACCATACACTACTTACTTGTACTTATAGAAAAAACATGCGTAATTATTGTAATTGCTTATATTGTTTCACGTATTAAATATTTCCAGGAGATATTAGCAGGTAAATTCACCCTTAAAAATCAAGCTGTAGTTATTTTACTATTTGGAATAATTTCCATTTTTGGTTCATATTCAGGGATAGATGTATTCGGCGCCATTGCAAATGTTAGAGATCTTGGCCCCATGATAGCGGGTTTAATTGGCGGGCCAGTAGTAGGTTTAGGAACTGGACTTATTGGTGGGCTTTACAGATACTTCTTTTTAGGGGGACCAACCACAGTACCCTGTTCAATAGCTACAATTCTTGCAGGACTATTTGCAGGAATTATATTTATAGCAAACGGGCGTAAATTCATCGGAATCCTGGGCGCGGTGATCTTTGCAGTTTTAATGGAAATGTTTCATATGTTACTGGTTATTCTCCTCATACATCCATATTCACAGGCACTGGCAATTGTGGGTGAAGTTAGCGTCCCCATGATCTTCGCAAATGCCATGGGAATACTTGTTTTTTCGTTTATAATATCAAACCTGTTGAGAGAACAGAAAACTACAGAAGAACGTGACCTGTATTTTGACGAACTTGAGCGGAAAAAAAATGAGCTAAAAGTAGCACAAAAGATTCAGCAGACTTTTATACCAGACACAATTCCGTTATTAAATGATTATGACATCTCTGCTTTTAATATACCTGCAAAAGAAGTTGGAGGCGATTTCTACGATTTTATTCCAGTTACAGATGATAAACTTGGTATTGCGATTGCCAATGTTTCTGAGAAAGGTGTCCCTGCAGCGCTGTTAATGGCCCTATCCAAAACTATTGTCCAGACAAAAGCCAGGGAAACTCAGCATGTTTCTGACGTGATGGAGTACTTAAATAAACTTGTAATGATTGAAGCAGACTCCGGAATTGATTTAGCACTATTTTATGCAGTGCTGGATATGAAAAATAAAACTCTGCGCTATATCAATGCAGGTAACGATTCTCCACTGCTCTTTATAAAAGACAGTGAAAGTATTGTAAAGCTCATAAATGAGAACTTCCATTTAGGTAAAATAATAAACAGGGAGTTTGAAGAAAACGAAATAAACTTAAATTCTGGAGATATACTTATTTTCTACACAGATGGAGTCATTAACGCTTTAAATGAAGAAAAAGAGCATTTCGGAATTGAAAGACTTAAAACCCTCCTTAGAGAAAACTACAATCTAAAACCAGAAGAGATGATCCAGAAAATAAATCAGGAAATTTCATCGTTCAGTAAAGATAAGTTTCAAATCGACGATATGACCCTAGTTGTCCTGAAAGTTAAATAAATCGACTTTTGATAAATTCTGGAAAATATTATTTCATCTTTTATAATTTATTTTTAATTTTACTCAATTCTTATTTTTAAATTTTATTTTAAATAAATGACAGAAACACCTTGTTTTGTCTGCAAAATCAAATATTTACAGTTCTGAAAATCCTTGATTTCCCCTCAACATGCAAAAATTTCTAATTTTGCAATTACGAAACACTGGTTTCGTAAACATTGAAAATCATAGATTTTTGACATAAATTTAACATTACTGTGACTAAGTTTGCGAAAGTTAAAAGATCGGAAATTTTTAATATTGAGGAAATTTCCAATTTCCGATGGTTAAAAGTGGGAAATTTTTAACCATCTATAAAACAAAAATAGTATTACTGTAAAATTGAGGATAAATTTAATCACATGATTTCAAAAATCTTGAGGGATAAAATGCCAAAGGATTTGGAAGCTTTACTCAAAGAAGAAAGGATATTTAAGCCTACAAAAGATATTGTGGAAAAAAGCAACATCACGCAGTGGATGAATAAATATAAAATAAAAAATTATGATGAATTACTCAAAAAAGCTAATGATAATCCAGACTGGTTCTGGGATGACCTTGCAAAGGAACTTGAATGGTTTGAACCTTATAAAAATGTATTAAAATGGGACCCGCCCCATGCAGAGTGGTTTCTAGAGGGCAAATTTAACATAGCCCATAATGCATTAGATAGACACATTAAAAACGGCAAAGGAGATAAAATAGCTTATATTTGGGAAGGAGAAGATGGAAAAACCAGGAAAATAACTTACCACCAGCTTTGGTGTGATGTAAACAAATTTGCCAATGCATTAAGGGAATTAGGTATTGGGAAAGGAGACACTGTAAGCATTTACCTGCCGATGATACCTGAACTCCCAGTGGCAATGCTTGCATGTGCCAAAATTGGGGCTGTGCACTCCGTTGTTTTCTCAGGGTTCTGGGCAAAGGCATTTCAAGAGAGGGTAAACGATTCAAAATCAAAAGTGGCCATAACCACAGATGGATTTACAAGAAGGGGAAAATTAATACCTCTTAAAGAAAACGTGGACGATATACTCCAGAATACACCTACAATCAAGAATCTTATTGTAATTAACAATGCAGGCATAGATGTTAAAATGCATGAAGGCAGAGACCTCTGGTGGCATGAAATTACAGAAAATATGAGCGAAGAGTGCGAAACTGAAGTTATGGACTCTGAAGACCCATTATTTATTTTATACACCTCCGGGACAACAGGAAAACCAAAGGGCGTTGTACACGTTCACGGGGGGTACGCTGTTGGAATTTATACCACTTTAAAATTCGTTTTTGACCTTAACGAGGACGATATATGGTGGTGTGCCGCCGACATTGGATGGATAACAGGCCACAGTTATATAGTCTACGCACCGCTTTTACTTGGAGTGACATCCATCATATTTGAAGGTACTCCAGATTATCCGGACCCAGGAAGACTGTGGAAAATTGTAGAAGGTTATAAAGTAAATGTCTTCTATACTGCACCTACGACAATACGAATGTTCATGAAATACGGCCCCAAATGGCCTCAAAAATATGATTTAAGTTCAATAAGGCTTCTAGGATCTGTAGGTGAGCCTATAAACCCTGAGGCATGGGTATGGTACTATAAATACATCGGCAGGGAGAAATGCCCCATAATGGACACGTGGTGGCAGACAGAAACTGGAATGCACCTCATAACCCCTTTGCCAATATCGCCGCTTAAACCCGGCTCTGCAGTTATGCCTTTCCCAACAGTCCAGGCAGATATTTTAGATGATATGGGAAGGTCTCTGACTGAAAAAGGAGGGCACCTTGTAATCAAAACTCCATGGCCTTCAATGCTTCGAACCATTTACAGGAACCCGCAGAGGTACATCAAAACGTACTGGAGCGCATTTAAAAATATGTACCTGAGCGGGGACGTGGCGAGAAAAGATTCTGACGGTTATTTCTGGATTCAGGGCCGTGAAGATGATGTTTTAAGTGTTGCAGGGCATAGAATCGGGACTGCAGAAGTGGAGTCTGCCCTTGTAAGTTATGAATGCGTGGCAGAAGCTGCAGTGGTGGGAAAGCCTGATGAAATAAAGGGCGAAGAAATTGCAGCATTTGTTATACTCAAGGATAATTTTAAACCCACACAGGAACTAAAAGACACCCTTAAATATCATGTTAGAGTTGAAATAGGCCCTGTTGCAACTCCAAAATACATAAGCTTCGTTGATGACCTCCCAAAAACAAGGAGCGGAAAAATAATGAGGAGGGTCATAAAAGCCAAGGTTAAAGGTGAAGATGTGGGAGACACAAGCACCCTTGCAAACCCTGAAGCTGTTGATGGTCTTGACAGAGCATTGTAAGATTTAAATAAATATCAATAACCGTAAACATCAGTATTGGAGTCATGCTGGCCAGGTTTTACTAGATATAGCCCTTTAAATCCTTGCTCAACAAAATTTAGGCCGTTGACTTTGATAATCTGGTAAATTTCACTATTTTTTAGGGTAGTTTCATCTAAATATTTTTCAAAGTTCTCCACAGCTTTCTTTCCAATGCCTAATGCCATTCCATAAACCAAAAACTGGTTAATATCATCAGGAGAAATATCTGCATTAGTTATATCCCTGCCAGAAACATACGACTTAAAATCGTCCAATTCATTCATAAATTCTGTTGAATCTCCTCTAAAGAATTTATTATTCGAATATTCATTTTTGAGATGCTTTTCCCAGCTTTTGTATCTGCTTTCGAATTTTTTGGAAGCTTTTAAATTTTTTAAATCATCCTCTATAAAATATAATGAAATTACTCCTTTTTTATCATACCGCTTCAAAAAGTTAATTACATCTAGTTCATAGGGTTTAAGTTTATTTACACTCTTTTTTTTATTTATTCTAACGATAGGGCCTGAAGAATGGTTATTTTTTTTAGCAGAATTAGAATTAATTGTATTTGAGAAAATGATATAATTTTTATTTATTAAATCCAGTAAAGTTGCCTTAAATCCATCTTCATATCCATTTAAATCTGTTTTTTCATTTAAATAGGTATTTAATAATTCTGGAGAATAATTAAACATGTTTTTTGGAGTAAAAATGAAATTTGAATCATTTAATAATGATGATTTTTTTATATACTTCGTATAGACCACATAACTAACCAAAATAACTACCAGCAGTATGAAAAAGACCTCTAAGAGAACATTGAATTCCATTTAACACACCTTTTCATTTCAATTAACAGAATACTGTTATGGCGCACTATCTGTAAAATAAGTAATATAAAATTATCTATTTTTGTTATATTCAAAAAAAAGGAATTTAAAATGTATCCAAATAAAAAAGGAACTTAAAATATTTAAAAAATATTATTCCGACTCTTGATAACTTCCGTTATATTCTCCAGAGCCTGAAACCTTAAATACAACTGCTTGGGCGATTCTTTCCCCTTTTTTAATCTGGTAGTCGAATTCACCGTAGTTGTAAACCATGAACTGGAGCGTTCCATAAAATCCAGGGTCACCTACTGCTGTATGGACTGAAATAAAGGACCTGTTAAGGGTGGAACGCGGGCGGTAAAGCATTGAATATCCCTTTGGGATTTTAACTTTAGGCGCCACTGTGACTGAGTAAGCTGTTTTTGCTTTTAAAGTGTAAATTGGACCTTCAAGTTTTTCTAATTCTGGAAGATTTTTTTCGTTGTCAATTAGAGAGCCTGCACTTTTTTGAATAAACACGTCTTCTAATGGTAAATCGATCCCTGAAGGCTGTATGAGCCCTTCAAAATCTGGAAATAGTTTGATTAATTCTGTTTCGCCTAGAATACTAAAACACCTCTAAAATTTTTTTTACAAAAAAATTTTCGTGGTTCGAAAAATACAGTCAAAATCAAAGATTTTGACGCATAGAAAATCAGAGATTTTCTAATGCTTGTATTTTTCTCAACCTCACTTATACCTCTTTTTTTCCTACTAAACTCCATAAAATTCATATTAAATAATTATACTAATCGGATAAACCAATGTCTACATTTTTGATACATTTCACTTTTAGTTTTATAAAATTAACCCATATAAATCTTTTTAAATTTCCAAAAAATAAAATTATTTTTCAGATGATCTAATCCTTAAAATGTCCAATGTATAGTTTAATATACAACATAGAAAAATTTTAAGATAGAACTTATTTTTTATTCTAATAATGATATAGGTTCTTTTTTAAGTTCTTTTGACATTTTCAAACATTTTCTCGCTTGAAAGTTTTGATGTGTTCTCTCCAATGCTTTCCCTTTAATTTCCAATATCATATAGTCATTAGGTGTGTCTTTTAGCATTTCATCAGTTATTTTTATTGCGTCTTTATATTTTCGAAGTAATAGCAACGTTTTTGCCTTATTTAAATAAGTATAACCAACATATCTACGGCTCAATGATTTATTAAAATATTTTAAAGCCTTTTTAAAATCTTTATTTTTAAGACATAATTCTCCTTTTTTAGCTAAAATTAATGCATCATTAGGGTAATCAACCATTAACATTTTTAATGTACTTTCAGCTTCTTTAAGAAGTTTATTTTCCATAAGAACATAGAGTTTATTAGCCAATATTTCTGTACTATCCTTTTCAATTTCTAATGCTTTATCAAAGTATTTTTCTGCAAGATCAAGATATTTTTTCTTTTTTTGATATTCTGAATTAATTCCATATATAGCTCCTTTTGCATTTAATAGAAAAGAATCTTCAGGATATATATCCAAAAGACTATTAACCATTTCCATTGAAGGAACTAAATCCACCATCTCGGTTAATAAGGTTATTTTGGTATCTAGTAATATCTTAGAGTTCTTATTCTTTTTAATATAAGGATCTATAAACTCTAGCGCTTCTTCAGATCTATCAAAATCTCTTAATATTCGTGATTTGGTATGAATTGCAATTTTAGAGTTAGGTTCAATAGATAAAGCTTCATTTATTGTTTTTAAAGATTTTTTAAAATATCCTTTATTTTTTAAAATACTGGCTTTATTTATTAGAGCGAATTTATTTTGTTTATCTAGTTTGAGTACATCATTATAACATTTCAATGAATCATTTAGATTGCCTAATTCCATTAAAATATGGCCTTTATTTAATAAAACAGGAATATTATTGGGTGTAATCTTTAAAGATTCATTAGTAAAGAATAATGCATCCTCTCTCCGCTTTATGCTTAAAAATAAACCACTCATTTGCTGATAAATCATAGATTTTATATTAAGATCAATATTTTTTAAATCTAAAAGACTTTCTTTAATATTTGTGGCCATTTCATCAAGACTTTTTGGAATATTTTTTTCATTATTAATTTTAAGTTTAAATTTCATGCCAAAATTAGAGCCGGCTCTCTGTGTTATCTTTAAAAGTTCCTGAGGACTATCTTTATCTAAAAATCTTTCAGGAATTTTTTCGTCTGGGAAATAATCGTGAAAAATATCTTGATATTGAAAAAGAATATCTTGAAAACGTACTCCCGTCCAATCAATAATCTTACATTGGAAATTATTCATTGCATTTTCAATTTCATCTTTACAATCTGGAGTGAGATGCATGTTAGACATAATAAATATTTTTTCAATTCGACTAGAAATTGCTTTATTAATTTTGTCACTTATATCTCGATATGAAATACCATTAGAATATTTTTTGCATTCAAACCTACATTTTTCAAAAATTTCTGTTATACCATCTGGCATTTTACTTTTATAGATAGCATCTATATCTCTTCCGCCGTCAGCACTCCCATCTCTCAAAGATACATTAGTAAAACCATCCATTGAACGTACTAACTCATAGCATAAATATTCAAAATCTTTATCAGTTAATTCTCCTATTATTGATTTCCATTCATCGGGCAATTTTACTTTTTCTGATGTCATTTATTCACACTATTCCTATATTATATGAATTACGGGTTTCTATAGTTATATCTTTTTCATCATATTCAAATGACTTTATAACCTTTTTGAAAGTTTAACTATGCAATTTTGCTTAGAATACTAAAAAACCTCTAAAACTTTTGCTAACAAAAATTTAGGGGTTCAAAAAATTGAAAATTTCCCCTAACCTCATTTATATCTGTTTTTTTCCGAATAAACCTCATAAAATTCATATTAAATGATTATACTAATCAGATAAACCATTACTTACATTTTCAACGTATTTCATTTTTTAGTTTTATAAAATTAACCAATATAAATCTTTTTAAAATTGAAGAAATTTACAATTTCCGAAGGTTAAAAATCGAAGATTTTTAATCTTTTCAAAAAATAAGTACTTTTCAAATATTCTAATTCAAAACCTAAAAAATAATATCAATGTATGTAATAGCTGTTTAAATTGTATATTATCTAACATAAAGATTCGCCAGACTTTACTTTATAACTTTTTACTGATAATTCCATTTGGATAATATATAAGTTATTAGTCCCAAAATTGGATAAACAACATTGCTATTGTTTAGTACATTTTTGTATAAAATCAATCATTAATGTATAAAATAAAGCATATAAATTTTTTCTATATTTTAGTTTAAAAAAAGCACAAATTTATTTTTCATTGTTATTCTTTATTAAAATAGACTATTTTAACATAAATATTTCTATTTTAGTACAAATTTAAAATTAATCATTCTTTCTTAATAGAATTTCGTTTAAGTCGAGTTATTGCCCCGAGGGGCTAACTAAAAATTAAAAAATTAACACTGCTACATTAAATTGTGTCAACAAGAAGATCTAAGTCTATTATTTGCCATATATACGGTAAGGTTAATAATAACAACACTAATTTCTGCATTACATGTGCCCGTCCTTTATCTGAAAATTCTAAAAATGAATGCCCTTTTTTTGAAATGAAAAACCATAAATATGCAAATTACTGTCAAGAATGTGGCTCAAGATTGTAAATATATAATCATTTAAAATTAAATTTGATCTTAGATTTTTTTAATTAAAATAAACAATTTACTCTATGGAAACTAAAGATTCGAAAAGTTTTTTTTACCTTGTACCTGAAATAGCATTTTAATTGTTATTCAAATTTTTATATCATTTTCGTTTATTCATAATATACTAAAAAAAAGAAAAAAAGAAATATTTTTTTGATACTATTACACAAAATCAAACATTAGCTGCTACTGAAACTACACCGTCTTTATTTGATTTTTACAAGTCTGATTGCTGAACCAATTAACTAAAAGTAATGCCATCACCAGGCAGACGTTTTATATATTACAATCCCACGGCCTGAACTCCGTATTCAGCTTGCTGTTGTGTAAATCCTTCAAATTTGAGCTGTTTAATTAATCCAGATCGTGAAAACGACATGGTATCTAAGTAGCTTTGAGCCTTTTTTGCTGCTTGCTCATTCCAGTCAGCACCAGTTTGATCTACTCCGTATACAGCTTCCTGTTGTGTAAATCCTTCAAATTTGAGCTGTTTAATTAATCCAGATCGTGAAAACGGCATAGTATCTAAGTATTCTTGAGCCTTTTTTGCTGCTTGTTCTTGACCCACAGTTGCACTTGTAACTGAACTATCACTTGATGAGGTATCTGTAGATGGTGTTGTGTTGGTAGCTTGGCTTGATACTTGAGTAGACACCTTTTTTATTGTAAGTTCAACAGAAGTATTTTCTTTACCTGCTTTAACAGCTTCAAATCTAATTGTGGCACTAGTTACATTTGCAGGTATTTTTACTTTATATGTAAATCCATTACCTGAAGTTAAATTAATCCTTTGAGCACTTATATTCAAATCAGAAGAACTTACAGTAAGATTTGCACCATCCTCTGTATAACCACTTATAGTATATTCTGTAGTGGAATTGTTAACATCTATGTGATAAGTACCAAGACTATCATAAGTTGCATTATTAAATCCAATTGTAATATGTTTATCAGGAAATAGTACGCCTCCAATAGCTCCAATTATAATTACGCCTAAACAGCATACAGCAACACTTGTTAAAGCTTTACCTTTTGTATCCCGTGCATTCCAAAATCTTTTTATTTGATCAAGTATACCTGCTGGTTTATCTAATTGTTCATTTTTTTGAATATTGTCTTGCTTTGGTGTATTTGGAACTTTATTTAAAGCAGTTCCACAATCTTCACAAAATGATGCAGTAATTTTATTTTGTTTTCCACAATTTGGACATATTTTTGCCAATTCATTCATGCCTCCTTAATTTTAGTTTTTTCAACTAAACAAAATCCATTTCATGGCTTTAAACAAAATTCCAAGTCCTAATCCTGCAATTAAACCTGTGGTAAACCTTAAAGCATTATTACTTTCTCTAAATCCAAAAAATTGAGTTAGACCATCTAATAATACAGGTATTATCATCAAAAATGCGATTGTTATGATTATTGGGTTATATTGTACATAAACAAAGTAAACAAAAAAATAATAAGAGAACATACTGATATAAATCCCTGTACACCTTGAACATACTGGAAAATACCATTTACCTATTTTAAATGTTCGTTCTGGTAACCTATGACATATAAACACTTTTAAAAGACTGTCTACATGATTATTTGTCGCTACTTTGGAATTTTTGTTTTTCATAAGAGCCAATATTATGTCCTTTGAAACTTAAAGATAATATTTGTTATCACAATCAAATAGAAAGAATTATATATTTAATCAAAAAATTAAAGTTTTTAATACCTGAAAATGAGGTATACACCTACATAAGATTGATATTCTGATTAAAAATAAGAATGATTTGTATTAAAGCAAATAGAAAAAAAATTCAACTATTATTTTTCAAATGTTCTAACTCAAAACCCATAAAATATAATGCTAATGTATATACTAGGTGTTCAAATTTGGATGCTATTGATTCCAGAGTCAGGAAATGCGAAGATGTATCGACAATTATCGATAAGAAAATGAGAACTAGAACAATTAAGTTTGAAAAGTTTATTATTCCTTTAAGTGATAATAACCCATTTGAATTAAATGAATTTATAAAAGTACTTCGAAAAATCAGATTTTGAAAAAATAGGAAAAATGTTAAAGCACTTGAAGACCGAACGAGAACAATTAAAGAAAGAAATTAATGAACTTACAATAATGGTAGAAACGCAACGTAATTATATAAGTTCACTTGAAAAGCCATTGAATAATGGAGCAAAGAATAAAGATAAAGCTAGTATTTTAAAGAATTTAATTAAAATATAAAAAAAATAGGTCAAATGATTCTTACTGGTTTGCCCTCTATGATTCTAGAATCACCATATATACTTTTATTGTAGTATCTACCTACTGCTCTTACAAATTCTTTTAAAGCTTTTTTTGACTCTTCCTCAGGTAAAATAATCCTAGTACCATCTATATCAAAGTTTACATTATCATTTAGAGCACTTTTTATTTCAATAAGATTCTCTTCCTTAATAGATTCAAAAGCTTCTCTACAAATTTGATTTCTTAAAGTTCTCTGTAATACTCTATCTCCTTCAATCAGTTCTTTAACTTTAGTAGGTTCTTCAAAATTATTAAAAATACTACATGAAGATATAATTTCTTTAGCTTCATTTGCAAATTGGATATCTAAATCAAATATTGAATAATAATTCTCACAATTATTAATTAATCCAATTTTTAATTTTTCTTCCTCATCTTCGCTTTCTTCACTCTCATACTCAAATAAAAACATGAAATCAAAATAATTATCGATAGTTAAATCTTCTTTAATTTCCATTTTTTTAAAGATTTCATCACTAATAAAAATTCTCTTTTTACTGATCTTTTTATTATTATCCCTATCATTTTCTTCTTCAAGTAATACATTACGTGGCCATACTCTCCTTATTTGGCCTATTACTTTATTTTCATCTTTATAATATATTACAAAGCAATTTAAATCTTTTTTTATATCTTTTAAACTTGTAACTTCTCTTGATTCGGTAAAAGCTTCCTCAGAAAATTCTTTCCAATTTATTATATCATCTAGGTTATCTACCTTTACAAGGGACTTATCTAAATTATCATCAGCTTGATCTATTATATCATATTCATCAAGATCTTCAACATTTTTCTTAAGAAATTCTCCTACATCTTTCTCTAAATTTGGATCTAAATTAGTTCCATAAAAATTATACTTAGTTTTTCTAGTTTTCCCAGATATGCTTCTTTTTTGACAAAAAACTAACTGTGTTTTAATATCTCTATCTTTTACACTTTCAATCATTTCTTTGAATTTTTCTATGATTTCTTCGGTAATTTAAATTCCCCCCAATAAACTTCGTTGCTTATTCTTTTTACATCTCGAGCGTTGTGTCCTAAAGGAAGTTCCTGTTTTGTTAAAAGAAACGCTTTATACACTGCTTTACCCTTCTTTATATTAATTTCGTAAATATTATATCCCCAAATAAGGTTTAATAACGGATTTATACAAAAAAGAGGCGTTTTAATATAGATGAATCCAAGAAATATAAAGAAAACAATAAGTGCAATGAATAATCGTGTATCTGGTGTAAAACCAAAAAAAGGTACTAAATAAACTATAATAAATGCTAAAAACTCTGAATTTTTTGACTCTACCACTGAAAAATGTTCTATTTGATGATTTGAATCCTCAAATTCATCTATAACATAATTTACAATGCATAAAATAAGAACTATGAAAACTGCACAAAGACCTATACTTAAGAATACATAAGGGTCTAATGAAGCAAACCTGATACACATAAAAACAATTAACGGAACATAAGCTAATGCGAAAAATGCCCATTTGGATATTTTAGCTAGTTCTAACATTATATTACCTTTATTTTGTGTATCATATGGTATTACGATTTAATTATATTTAAATCTTAATAATTTTAATAATGTGCACAAAAATTGCTTAAATAAAGACTTAAAACATATACAATGATATATTAGATGCTTAAAATTAATTAATTTGTGAAAATTTAATTTTTATTTCAATATTAAGCCAATATAGCTATTTAAAAGTATAATGATCCCATATACTTATTAAAAATACTTATCAACAAGTCACAAATATTAAACTTAAGTTCTACTATATTTCATAATAGAAGTTAAGAAGTATCAATAGTAGAAGTACATTAAATAGTTAACAAACTTGTAAAAAGATTTGATTGCAAAATAAAACTACAAAAACTTGCAATTTGATGAATTTCATCGAAGAAAATAGTTTTTAAATTATTTTTAATGAGTAAAATAGATTGTAAATAATAAAGCAAGATTAACAGTATTTAATAGTACAAAACTCTATGGACGTTAGAGACTGTAATATAGTCTTTTTTAATTAAATATAATTAGGGCGTGGATATATTGGGCAATAGAGATAAAAAAAAGGTGTATGATACAATTAAACACGGAGATATGAGTTCAATTGTAAGAGCAGCTGAAATATTTAATTCAATAGATATGGATCAAGCCTACAGAAACTTTCAGATGATAAGTACAATAGATATGAGCCAATTTTGGATAAATACAGATATAATAAGTTCAATGAATATGAGCCCTATCTTAAACAAGTTTGAAATGATAAATTTGATAGATATGAGCCCCATTCTCAATAAAGCCGAAATGATGAGTTTAATAGATACTAGCCCTGTTCTCAATACAGCCAAAATGATGAGTTCAATGAATATGAGTTCAACCTTTAGAGCGGTTGAAATAATGAACTCAACAGATATAAATCCTGCCTTAAGGATTGCTGATACATTGAATTCAATGAATATAAGTCCCATAATTACTGAAATAATAAATTCTATGGATATAAGCCCAATCTTATGGGCAGCTGATGCAATGAGCTCAATGGATATGAGTCCAATATTGTGGACATCTAATATAGCGAATTCAATGATGACTCCCCTCTTGAGAGCAGCTGAAATAATGAACTCAAGAGATATAACTTCATTAATAAATTCATTTAAAGGAATAGATACTTTTTATATAAATAGTGAATTTTTATCTTCAGAAGTTTTATCTTCATTAAAAAGTAGGGAATCAGATAATGAAATTAGTATTGCAATCCCTGCAAGAGAACCTATAGACGGATGTGAACCTGTAGAAAATGATTTTAGTATTGTTCCTATAGAAGAATCTGATAAAATAGTAGAAAAACCCAATAAGTTAGAAACAGCTATTAAAGAACTTGAAAACCTTCTGGAAAGTAAATGTAATGATGAATCAAAATATCAATCTTTACTTAAAAATAATCCTGTACTGTTCGGACATATGTATTCTGAAATAAAATCTCATGAAACTTTTGATGACAAAAATATCCCCGATTTTACAGGTGTTCGCGTAATTGATGATTGCAATGACATATTTGAAATAAAAGCTCCATTTATAAACTTATTTGGTAAAAATGGAGAACCTTTAATAGCTTTTCATAAGGCATGGGCACAAATTGAACGTTATAGCAATTTTGCAGAAGACCACAGAAACTATCTTTATGAAGAGAAAGGCTTGAAATTCGAAAGTCCAAAAATCTTTCTTTATATAGGATACAATCTCGACGAAAATCAAAGAAAAGAAATTCGTAAAAGAGAAAGAAATTCTAGTCTTAATGTTAACGTGTATACATATAATGATTTATTAATATCCGCTAAAAATATGCTTAAGGTTCATAGAACACTCTTTGAAGGTGAAGAAAATTCTTAATAAAAATTAATATTAATAAATTGATTGAGATGATTATTTTAATTATGTAAATCTAAGATATTGCATCCAACAAAGAGGGTCAAACTTTTTTAGTTAAATAAATTTTTCAGACAGAGAATTAGTATTGAAATTTGATAGGTTATAACCACTCATGAAACAAATTTTAGTGTATTTATTGAAATTTATTAAACTACGTTATATACAGGTTATCAAAGCTAAAAAGTTATATTAAATACTACAACTACCAGAATAAATACACCTAAAAAGACAGTACAACCGAGCATTATATATCTAGAAATTCTCATAAACTTGTAAACGGATGTTTTTTTATACATTTCACGATGTTTCTCCAATTTCTCCAGATATTCCTCTCGATTTTCCTTTATTTCAGGGTGTTTATATGAAATATATTTGGAGTAACCAGAGATTATAATATAAATTACAAAGGCTATTACTAACAGAAAGCTAATAAAACCATAGATAGCACCCATAATACCAATAATTCCTAAAATAAATGGAAATATAGTAGATATCAAAGTTCCTTCACGATTTCTTATATATTGATTGACAGCCAAACAACCTACAATTATAAAAAAAATACCCATTATTAAAGAAATTATTAAATAAAATATAACAGGGATTACCATAATCAATCATTTCTAAATAAAATATAAAAATTTTTCGACAATCCCAAAAACAAGTAACAGGTAAACCTACCGTGACCCAAAATCCCAAGTACATCCCCATTAAAAGAAACATCCCCACTAATTTTATTTACATACTCTTTTTAACCTATGTCAGCATAGATATATTATCAAATTAAAATAATCTCAATGATTTATTTTTCGACTTTAAAAACCAGAATTTCAGAAATACTTAACTAATTAAAGTATGTTGAAAACTTATTTATCTTAATTTTTATAAATACAATTACCTGGGAGGATTTACCTTGAACCATGAAGAAAATGAAGAAGTAGAATGGGAAGAACCTAAATTAGAAGAAGCTGTTGATATTTTCAGGAAATATTTTAAAATTTCATTTGAAGCAGCAGGAAAAGAATGGACAGAAAAAAACGATGCAGAAATTAGATTTGCAGTATTAGAACTGGTAAATACTCCACTATATGATATAAGACAACTTTTACTCGAAGAACCCTGCGATTGTGATGATGAAGATTGTGATTGCAAAAAATAAAATGTTACAAAATTTTTTCAAAAACTTTGAATAAGTAAACTAAATTAATCTAATTTTCCAAGAATTTTACCTTTTTCTAATTAAATTCAAAATTTTAATTAACAAATCCGGAAAAGTGTAGTATACATAAAAAATCATCAAACTAGCTACAATTACAATAAGCAAAGTAATTATTGATGATTGATCCAAGAAATTAAGCACCGTCATAGATAGCAGGGCCTTTACGGCCTGCAGTGTGCTCGTTCTGAATTTTTAAACTTGATTTCAGTACGTAAACTGTTAATCTTTCCCATAATTTCTGAATTTTCTGCATTTCCTATACTTACGCCCCTGCTTGTAAAAAGTTCATTTTGAATATGTTTAATCTCATTTTCTAAATTATCTATTTCTTTTTCTAAATCCGAACATTTAGGCATACCCTGCATAACACATACCCCCATTATATCTAAATATATTAATAATATATTTTATATTTTTATTATTAATCGGTATTAAATGTAACTCTGAATAAAACCATTGCTTTTCAAACAGCAAAATTAAGATATAATGCCATATTTACAACCAATGCATTTAAAGTATGATTGATAAGATTGCTTTTAAACTTAACAGGGCAAATTTCGTGTAAAACTAAATATATGCACCTTATTGAAGCAATTAGAGAAGTTGAACTTAGATTTTTGGCTTACGAGTTTAGAAGGTGAAACTTTTCATGTTTCTGGGGAAGAGAAGTCTAAAATTTCAAGCAAACACGGGAGAAGATTAAATTAAAATGACCTGTAAAAGCAGGAATTATTTTTTAATTAAGTTTTTATATTATTTTAATCAACCTATTTTTAAGATTTCAGGAAAGGTGGATCAATGGGGCATGAAAATAAAACAGGAGAATTAATAGGTTTATTAGAAAATGAAAAGTGGCAAACACGATATAAAGCCTTAAGTTCCCTAATAAAACAGGACGATAATTCAGCGTTAGAAATTGTAAAAAAAATGTTAAATGAAGATGAAAATGCGCATGTACGAGAAATAGCAGTTGAATACCTTAAATTTAACAATTCATTTCCCCTAAAACCAATTAATCCTGAAAACGTGAATCTCTACCACTTTCCAATCAAAAATTCCCACACTAAGTTAGGCATAATAAATGCTACTTCTGATCCAACTTTATCTGAAAATGAAGCAATAGAAAATATTAAATATAAATTAAAGCAAGAGGCAGCGCAATTAGGGGCTAATGCAGTAATTAATATTAATTGTAGAAAAAAATTTTTATTACTTAAACAGTTTAAAGCTAAAGGATATGCAGTCCTTATAAATGATGCTCCTGAAAAGATACATGTTGAAAAGTCAAATAAAGTAATTTTACTGGGAATCCTATATATAATATGGGGCTTAAGCTATTTTCTATTTAACGGCACATTTAATCTATTCAGTATCTTTATTTTAGGTGGTGGTTTAATCATATTTACTGCCGGCATATTCAAAATTAAACAGTATCAAAAGGATAAACTTTATTTAACCATTATGGCCTCAATAATAATAGTTATGCTGATTTTAACCTATATACAAATGTCCCCATATATCGACTGGTGGTTATAACCAAACATATTGGAACCTATCCTTATGAAGACTATCAATCCATGTTCGAAAATGCCTAATATTAGAATATACGTAAACTATGAGCTATAGAAAAGAAGTATTCACTGAAATTTCTTTTAAATAAATATATAATATTGATCCTGAAAAAGCGTATTATGGGACAAATAGACGAAATAACTTTATAAAATGGTATGTACTTGCAGAATCTCTTTATATAATCTTAATGATGATAGGACTCCCCATAACATACTTTAGGTTTAACCCATCAAGATATTATAGATTTAATATTAACACCATTGGTTGTGTATGCATATGTTTACATTACCTGGCTAGATCACTAGCATTAATTTACAAATCAGACAAAAAATAAAAGATGTTTCTAAGTCAATTTTTTAAAGGTTCCTAAATGAACCCAAAAGTTCCGTTACCTCTTCTTCACCCACATCTGACCAGTGCTGGTACGCATCAGCCACAGCAAATGCCCATTCATTCCGGAGATTTGCGCAGTACACTTCTTCAACATTTGGGAGTATAAATTCCACAGCATTCAGGTTAGCAGTCGGCACTGCAATAATTATTCTGTTTGCACCTGCCTTTCTCAAAGCTTCCACAGCAACTAACATTGTAAAACCCGACGCAATTCCATCGTCCACCAGTACAGCAGGTCGGCCTGCTGCCTGAACAGGAGGCTTTCCTCCCCTAAATTCTGCCACCCTATTTCTAACCTTATTACGTGTTTGCTCAATTCCAGCCTCCATAATTTCCTCTTTAAGCCCAATTCGAGATATCATATCTTCGTTTAAACGTACCGTACCGTCAAAAGCTACTGCCCCATAGCCTGCTTCAGTATTCCATGGGAGCGTAATTTTACTTACAACCGCAATATCAAGTGGAATTTGGAGCTTAGAAGCCACTACTGCTCCAACTGGAACTCCCCCTGCAGGAATCGCAAAAACAATAGCTTCTGTATTTTTATACTGCATTAACATTTCTGAAAGAATTTCTCCTGCGTGTTCACGGTTGCGGAAAACCGCAGTCCTATTTCTAAAGTCTGGGACGTCAAAAAAGTTATCCTCCAAATGAATTACCATAAAAACACTCTCCAGCCATTTTAATGAAATATTCTACCGTTGAAATGATATTAATTTTTGAAACTGCGCTATTTAACTCATTATTACAATATCAATGAAATTATGAGTTCCTTAATTAATACTTTATTTAATTTTATTTATTTCTTACTAAAGTTGGACTTTGTATTAAAAATATTAAAAGCTGCCCCTTTAAAATTAGCCGTAATCACTGCTTCCTAAATATTTCAAGGGATACTGCAATTCCAGTTGCATTATTGTAAAATACAGATGCCAGTATCCCCACCACATTCCCATTTTGAATTATAGGAGATCCGCTGTCGCCGGGAAGAGGAAGTGTTTGGAATGAAAACGAGAGATAATGATAGGTCCTTCCAAGAGTCATGATGTTACATGGATTTTTAAATTTACCTTTAAGTGCATATGCGGACCCAATTTCTGGTTTTTCAATATTTGAAAATTTTAATGCAGATTCAGGTGCGTATACCTCTGCAACTGCAAGATCATGGTCAACAGATATCTCAATTACTTTAGCTTTAAATCCATTTACCTTTAAAGTATCACCTAAACTGCAGCCCCCTACCTTTAAAACATGAAATGCAGTTAAAATACAGTTTTTATTTTCATATTTCAGGACTGCCCCAATAACTCCATCTTTACCGTTACATACTAAAGCCCCGCCTGCCTTTACTTTTTGAGTTTTCATTTTAACGCTATTTTGTTTTAAATATTAATTTAGTATTAATTCTTTAAATAATATGAATATAAAAAAATATGAAAATTAAATTGAATAATCTGCAAATTAGATAAAATAAGTGTTTATATCATAAAATAGCAACTTTAAAGTCATTATATGCCTATAATTACATTATGGACAATTTAATATCCAAACATAAAATTTAAAATAGTTATTATATAAAACAAAATAGTAATATTTAAATTATTGATAATCAAACATTCATAAAACAGTTTAGTAGTTATACATAATATGAGGCCGTAAAGATGACTGATCCAAAACCAAAGATACATAAACCAAAAATCCCATCCTGGGAAAAGAATCTGTTAATGGGAATGAGCATATTCCTTTTAATCTCAGGTATTTATATTTTGATATTCGGCGGCGTAAACGGTACTGAGAGAATTTTTGGACTGCTTATCCTTATTGCACTTGTTATAATTTATACTCCATCATTTTTCACCCGTGGAAGGATACGAGCCATACCTGTAGAAATTGAAATTTTAATTCTATTAATGGTTTTATTTGAGCTTGTAGGAGGCGATGCCCTCGGGCTTTATGTGAGCATTCCGCATTACGATAACTTCATGCATTTCATGCTGCCGCTCTATATCGCTTTAATAGGTATGATGGTTATTTATACAATGTACTTCTACGGAAGGCTTAAGGCAACCATACCTGCCATGGCTGTGCTTATTGTGCTTGTAACCATAGGATTTGGAGGCGTACTTGAGATGGGAGAGTACACTTACGATAAATATTTATCCCACACAGTTATCGGGCAAATCACTGGAAATACACAAATGCAGGGCTCTCCAACACAGGATCCCCTTGATGATACCATGAATGACCTGTTTACAGATACTGCAGGTGCAATTGTTGGAGCATTTATTGGTGTTTGGTTAATTAGAAGGGCTGAAAAGCGGGGTTCGCACTGGGAAGTGGCTGACGAGATTGAAGAATTGATAGAGGAATGAGTTGATGATCAATCATTTCTTTTTAATTGAACCAAAATTATAACTCATAACTTTTTCAGGACATGCATCCACGCATTCCCCGCACATGATGCATTCTGAATCAGATATAAACTTATTTTTTACCCGTCCGGATATATTGATACTCATCGGGCATTTATCATTACATATATCACAGTTTATGCATTTCTGCGGGTCAGTTCTTATATATAAAGAAGGATATTTAGCCAATTCTTTTATCCTTGTTCCAACTACCATAAATGGAGCTAACCAGCAAATATAAAGACATCCTGCACGTTTACCAACGGTAAAAGCGAGGATTGTTATTATCCCAACTCCAGCATAATATATAATATACTCCTGCAGCTCAGGAATGTTAAGTTTACTCTGATATAACAAGTCTATGTGATTTAATCCTCCAGATTTAAATATTGCAACAGCTATTGCTGATACTAATCCAAGCCAAAAAATATATTTGAGCTTTTTGAATTTTGTCGACTTTGGAGTCTTATTAACAACAACAGAACAGTACTCCTGAATCCCTCCCGCTGGACACAGCCACCCACAGAATGCCCTACCTACAAAAAGAGATGATAAAAATAGAGATATGTAAATAACCAGTCCTCCGACTATAACTCCCTGAACTGTTCCCATCATTACAGTCACTGGAGATAGAAATGGCTTAAATAAAGGGAAAATAAGGAGAGCTATCAAAAGTATTCCTTTTCTTTTATTCTGGCGATCCATATTTATTTCCCCTTATTTCACATCTGTTAGTTTTAGAGCGATCATATCCACATAAAACTGGATTACTTCATCAAAATACTCTTCTCCAATCTCTCTTTTGTGGGTTGAAAGAAGCAGCAAGCCGCGTATTACATTCGCCATGAGTGATGGGTCAATTTCAATTATAAGGCCTTCTTTTTGTAGTTTAGATAAGAAAGCAGTCATAGGCCCTAAAAAATCAGCGTTATTCCCCGAATCTGCAGTTGTCATTTTACGCCGTACCAGTTCAAATTCTCCAGGGATTAGTAATTTATTTAAAATAGGGTTTGAGTGAATTTCCCCAATTGCATTAATTAAAAAGCTTTTAATTATTTCTTTAACCGGTTTTTCTCTATCAAGTGTTGTAATATTTTCTTTTGCCAGGTTTTTAATTTCTTCAGACATTATCTTGAAATATAATTCTTCTTTAGAATTAAAGAACGTGTAAAAACTCCCCTTAGCAATTCCTACTGATTTCGTGAGGTCTTCAATGCTGGTTTTTTTAATTCCATACACTGAAAATAATTCTTTACCTTTCTCCATGAACATTTTATTTAGATACTCTTTTTCATTTTTATCGAAGGCTTTCATTACATAATCCCCTCTTAAAACTCTATGACTACTTTGGATTTTTAGTCATATAAATATATCGACATCACCACTCCCCAATAAATGATTTATTTTTGCCCTTTATACAAAATTAAAACACCCAGCAACATTAAAATTCCAAATAATATTCTTAAAACAGTTAAAGGTTCGCCCAGTGCAAAATAAGCAGTTATAGCCCCAAAAAGAGAACTAAGAGCAAATATAGATCCTGTTCTTGTCGAACCGATAACCCTGAGTGAATAATATATCAATACAAGCGAAAAGCTCACAGCAACAATTCCAATAAAAAGTAGGAGAGGCAGCCGGAACAAAGGTAAGGTAAAGTTCAGCCCCAAAATTAAAGACAAAAATAATAAAATTGAACCCCCAATTCCTGATTTTAAAGCAGTTATAAATATTATATTCTGTTTATGGCTTAAAAATTTGCTTAAACTGGTATCAAGGCTCCAGAAAAATGATGCTGAAATTACAAGGAGACTTCCAAACAGGCCCTGATTAAAGGAAAGATCCCTCAGGTCATTGGTGCTTAAAACTACTGCCCCTATTAACAAAAGGGCAAACCCTAGAATATCTTTTTTATGAACTTTTTCTTTGAGGAAAAAAATTCCAATAATGATAATAAATAGTATCTCTACATTTGTTAAAAGAGCAGCATTTACCGCAGTTATCCTGCTTAAACCACTTAAATATAATGCAGGAGCTATAACTGAGCCAAAAATTGCAGTTAAAAACAGAATCAAATATTCCTTTTTAGATATGAAGTTTTCCACCCTGCTTTTCTTGTTTATGGTCTTCAATATTCTATTTTTAAGGGGAGAAAGGTAAACAAAAAACAGAAACACGCTTGCTATTAAATATGTAAGCGCTGCAAGGGCGAAAGGGTGAAGATATCCAAGCAGTATCTTGTCCAGTGAAAACCATACCCCAAAAAGAATGGCCACCATTAATGCGCTTAAATATCCCCACGAACGATTCATACTACACCTGAGAAACTTTGAATTTAATTAAATTCACCAATTGATACTGTTTAAGACCTTTAATTAAATATCCCACAAACGATTCATATTACCCCACAGCTTTGAATTTAAGTAAATTCACCATTTTGTTTGATACTGTTTAAGACATTTAATATTATAGTGAATGACGTAACTTTTTAAACTTATACATTTTAGGTACATGCAAAATCGTAAATTTTGACAGCTGGAGAAAAAAATGCTATGCATTTTATTCTACGCATCAAAAATCTATGATTTTTGACAGCTGGAGAAAATGCAACGCATGCAAAAATCTTCGATTTTTGCTGTGTCAAATCAGAGCTTACAAATCTTTGATTCGTGCCCCAAAAATTCTTTGAATTTTTGAGGGATTTGACAACATTTTCTGTGTTTGCGAATTGAAACATGCGAATCTTTCGATTCGTGCCCCAAAATTCCTTGAATTTTAAGGGATTCGCAACCGCAAAAACCTCTGGTTTTTGCAGGCATCAAAAACAAAGCATTCGAATCTTCGATTCGATGCGTCAAAACAAAGATTTTGACAGTTTTTGATAGTAGTCAAAAATATTTGGTCATTCACTATGGAGTTAATCATTATAATTTTCTTTTTTTTTAACATGCCCCTTATTTCAAAACATTTATATATAATGTAATGTATTTTTTACATTAGATGTAACATATTTTTTACATGAGGTGAAAAAAATAGTAATTAAAAATGCATAAAGGGTTTAAAATGACATGTTCTATCCCAAAACTTAGATAATGAATATTTAAATAGAGACTAATCAATTAAACGCAAATTACGCTGATTAAAGCTCTAAAGAAGAAATGATATATAAACTAAATGAATATCGGAGGAATTAAATGAGCATTTACAAGTTATCGTTCAAAAATTTCAAAAGACGGAAATTGAGAAGCGCTTTAACCATGTTAGGTGTTATAATAGGAGTAACTGCCCTGGTAGCACTGATGGGTATTGGTACAGGAATGTCATCCTACATGAAATCACAGACAGAGACCATGATGGGTGATGTAACGATTGTAAACAGTTCTGGTGGATCAGGATTCATGGGATCTGCGGGAACTAGTTCCTATCTAAATTCAAAAGCTGTCTCTAAGCTAAAAAATATGTCAGAGCTTTACGATTTTAAAGAACAGACCCAATTTAACAGCCAATTAGGCAATATGCCGATAGTGGTAGTGGGGACAACTGAATGGGATCAGGTAAAGATGAACGGGACCCCCGGTGTTGTTATCAGTAAGTCAATCGTAGATGCTTTAGGTTATAAAATTGGAAGCAATATAACCATTGAAGGTAAGAAGCTGACAGTAACAGGAATAAGCAACGAAAGTGGGTTTGGAGCAGGGATTGTAGTTTTAAATATAGATAAAGCCCTTCAGATGAACGATGGTAAGATGTCAGTTATTACAGCAAATACCAAAGGCGATCCCGATACTGTAAAAAAAGAAATTGAAAGCACAGTAAATGGTACCAGCGCTATAACCAAATCAGATTACAGCAAACAGATTGATACCATGATGAACGGAATAACTATGTTTGTAGGTGCAATTGCCAGTATCGCACTGCTGGTAGGAGTTATAAGCATTATAAACATCATGCTGGTTAACGTTTCTGAAAGAACAAGAGAAATTGGAGTGTTAAAAGCAATAGGATTCAAAAACAGAGAAATATTAGGCAGCATACTTGCAGAAGCTGGATTTTTAGGATTTACAGCATCTGTAATAGGTGTAATAATAGCTGCAGTTTTAATGCAAATTGGAATCACATTATTTGCACAGCAACTGGGTATGGGAAGCATCAGCTTAACCCAGATGTTACCGGTATGGCTGGTGGCAGGAGTAATTGCAGGTGCTACTGTTTTAAGTATTTTAGCAGGTTTATATCCTGCGTGGCACGCTTCAAGATTAAATGTAGTGGAGGCGCTGAGATATGAATAACAAAGTGCTGGAATTTAATGACGTGTGGAAAACGTATAAAATGGGAACCGAAAATATACAGGCACTCCGGGGTATAAACCTAAAAGTAAATAAAGGTTCATTTATTGCCATAATGGGGCCTTCTGGATCCGGAAAATCAACACTGCTCCACCTGGCAGGAATTCTTGATATACCAAGTAAAGGAACTGTTCTACTAAATGGAAAAAATATCAAAGAGTATACAGGGAATGAACAGGCCGAACTTAGAAGAAAAAATATTGGGTTCATATTTCAGCGTTATAACCTAATGCCGCAGCTTACAGCATTAGAAAATGTTATGCTGCCCATGATTTCACCCGATTCCAAAAAAGCAAAGGAATTATTAGACAAAGTAGGATTATCCGACAAATACGACCGTTATCAGACGCAGCTTTCAGGTGGAGAACAACAAAGAGTGGCCATTGCCAGAGCTTTAGCCAATGATCCATCTATTCTACTTGCCGACGAGCCTACAGGAGAACTCGATACAGTAAATACACGGAAAATAATGGGATTACTAAAAGATCTAAATCAAGAAAAGGGATTAACTATTATAATAGTAACCCACAATCCTCTCGCTGCAGAATTCGTAGAAGAAGTAATTAAAATGCAGGATGGGGACATTCTGGATTTAGGATGGTAATTTTGGGTTTAAACCCCTTATCTTATTTTTTTTAAGAAAAATAAGATAAAAATAATTAGAATCTAAAAACAAACTTGTAAATCAAGAATATGGTGAAAAAAATGGTAATTGCAAAACCTGAATGGTTTAAAAAGAAAAATAGGACATCTTCAATTTTTGATATACCGCTGAAAGGATGGATCTATAATATAATTGCAATGTCTGTGATCTTTATAGGAGTAATGCTGCCCCAAAACATAATAACAGAAACTATAGTTGCAGGAGTTTTTTTATTTTTAATTATGGATGAAAATATTGTTTCATTAAAGTCACTTGATGAACGGGAACATATGCATTACGCTATTGCGATGAGAAATATGGCCTGGGGAGTACTAATAATTATGATTACAGGCTCAATAATCCTGATTAATAATTTTAACGGCACTGATATTAAAACAGGGTTGTACATCCTAATCATGATTACCGCTGTTGGAGGAGCCTTAATAAATAATATAACCAGACATAAACTGGAAAAGGAGAATTAAAATGAAAAACGCATTATGGTACTTAGGATTTTTAAGCCCGCTGAGTTTGCTGTATTTTGTAACTGGAAACATTGGATTTGCAGGCTTTGCAGCATTTGTGGTCTATTTCACAATTTACGACAAAAATGATGAAAGGTTACAGGCAAATGTTGGACTGGCAACCCGAAATACATTTCTTTATGTTATATTCGCAGGTGCGATATCTTTAATTTACATAAGCATGACTAAAGATATGTCTTACTTCCCACAAGCATTCACTCTGCTTTTTTCAGGCAGTATAATAATCTGTGTACTTTCATATTTCTTTTACAACTTCCGGGAAGAAGTAATAACAAAATAATTTTTCCATAAGGGGCGCTTTACGTATGTCAATACAGTACAAATTCGGCAGGAACCTCCAAACATATTATTTTAATCATCTGCGTGTTTTTGTGCTTGTATACAATTTCATGGAAGAACACCTATGAAAACAAGAATTAAAGAATATAGAAAAGAACTTAAAATGACTCAAGAGGAGTTAGCAGAAGCTGTTGAAGTAACACGGCAGACAATTATAGCTTTAGAACAGGGTAGGTATAACCCCTCTCTAATTTTAGCCTACAGAATTACTAAAGCTCTCAAAAGGGGATACATTGAGGAAGTATTCGAACTGGAGGACATAGAACTATGATAATTAATTTTGTAATAAGTTATTGAATAAAATGTAATATCTGTATAATTAAATGCATTACTTAGATTTATTGTATGTTTGGAGGTTTCAAATGAGCATTTATAAACTATCTTTTAAAAATTTTAAAAGAAGAAAACTTAGAAGCGCCCTAACTATGCTGGGTGTGATTATAGGCGTTACTGCCCTAGTGGTACTTATGGGTATTGGTACAGGGATGACGTCCTACATGAAAGAGGAAACTGAATCACTTATGGGTGATATTACCATAGTAAACAGCTCCGGCGGATCAGGAATCACAGGATCTACCGGCGACACATTTCTAAACTCTGCTGCAGTTTCCAAAATAGAAAACATGCCCCAACTTTACGATATTAAAAAAGAATCACAATTCTACACCCAATTAAACAACATGCAGATAGTTGTTGAAGGAATCAGCGACTGGAATCAGATAAAAATTAACGGTACCCCTGGCGTTGTTATAAGTAAATCACTTGCTGATGATTTTAATTATAAAATTGGAAGTAACATAACTATTAAAGACCATAAATTAACAGTAACTGGGACAACCAACGAAGGCGGGTTCGGAATAGGGCTTGTATTCATAAACATAGATAAGGCTCTTGATATGAACCATAATAATGTATCTACTATTTCTGCAAATACTAAAGGCGATCCAGATACTGTTAAAAAAGAAATAGAAAGTTCTATAAATGGTACAAGTGCATTCACAAAAAATGACTACACACAACAGATAGATAATATAATGCAAACAGTAACCCTCTTTGTAAGTGCCATAGCCAGCGTTGCGTTACTGGTGGGTGTTATAAGCATTGTAAACATCATGTTAGTTAATGTTTCTGAGAGGACAAGAGAAATTGGAGTACTTAAAGCGATAGGCTTTACAAACAGAGAAATACTGGGAAGTATTCTTACAGAAGCGGGTTTATTGGGTTTTATGGCTTCAGTAATAGGCATAATTGCAGCTGCCATTTTAATGGAAATGGGAATTATGTTATATGGACCTCAGTTAGGTCTAGAAAATATGAGCTTTACCCAAATGCTGCCCTTGTGGTTAGTTGCAGGTGTAATCGTAGGTGCTACAATTTTAAGTGTTTTAGCAGGATTATATCCCGCATGGAGGGCATCTAAACTAAACGTTGTGGAGGCACTGCGATATGAATAACGATGTACTGGTATTTAATCATGTCTGGAAAACATATCAAATGGGAACAGAAGAAGTAATGGCGCTTAAAGGAGTTAATTTAATTATAAATGAAGGCACTTTTACAGCGTTAATGGGGCCTTCTGGATCTGGAAAATCAACACTGCTCCACCTGGCAGGAATACTCGATACACCCACAAAGGGAGCTGTTTTAATGAACGGGAAAAATATCAAAGAGTATTCATTAAAAGAACAGGCAAAAATCCGGAGGGCTAATATTGGATTTGTATTCCAGCGGTTTAATTTAATGCAGCAGCTTACAGCATTAGAAAATGTTATGTTACCTATGATTTCACCTGATTCGGGAAAAGCCAAAAAACTCCTTGACAAAGTAGGATTATCAGACAAATACAACCGTTACCATACACAGCTTTCAGGTGGGGAGCAGCAGAGGGTTTCCATTGCGCGCGCCCTTGCAAATGATCCATCACTTTTACTGGCCGATGAGCCTACAGGAGAACTCGATACTCAAAATACAAGGATAATAATGGAATTACTCCAGGAATTAAATCAAAATGATGGGTTAACAATCGTAGAGGTAACACACGATCCACTATGTGCAGAATATGCAGACAGGGTAATCAAAATGCAGGACGGCAGCATACTCCGTTAATTAATTTTTTTTTGACTAATTTCATTTAAATTCTATTTTTAACCAGTTAACGTATTGAATTTAAGATCAGTATCTTTTTATTTAAGCACATCAACATAATCTCTCATGTCTATCATCATATGCATGGTTTATACAGATTACATGTTTACGGGTTAATTTAAATTTGAGCTTGTTTTAAAAGAAATTCCATTTATTTAATCAAAAATTACATAATAATTTAGTACTATTTGCACAATACTCCAACATGAGCTATTTTAATTAAGTTATAATTTAATTAAAAATTCCACTTTTAAAAAAGTAATTAAAGGAATATAGGCCTATCCCATTGCCAGATATTCCTTTAAAGAAAATGTGTTATGATGAGTGGGAATTTGTATGGGATATGCCTATTAAATTATTATACATTAAACGCATTACAGCACCAATCTTTTATTGAAGCTACTAAATACTTATCGAAGATATTACTGGCCTTAATAAATCCAGCAAACTCATTAACATATTTTTCGCCCCATTAAAATGGCCATAACACGATTACAGTATTAAAATAACAAACACACTAAGGACTGTAATAAACCTCCTAATAAATCTAACAGCTGGTATAAAAAGCCACAGCAGTCTACCATGTTTCTCACCTCCTTTAAACTAATTTTATACTATGCTGGTGGCACTAAAATAAAATACCTAAAAGGGAACCTAACAAACCTCCTAATAAATCTAATAGCTGGTATAAAAAGCCACAGGTTTCTATCATGCTTTTCACCTCCTTTAAACTAGTTTTAATACTTCACAGTATTAAAATAACTAGCAGTGCCTGTAATAAATCTTTATTAAACATAAAGGGTGTAACAAGTCTGATAAAATGTTTTATCACACTTTTCACCCCATAAAGACTCCATTACGCCTCAAATATTATAATATAAGTCCTAATAAAGGACTTACTAGCCCGCCTACTAATGATATAACAGGGCTTAATAAAGCCAATAAAGCTTCCAACATATTTTTCACCTCCTATAAATCCGTATTTGATTTTATTTAACACATTCCTAATAAACATTGTTTAAGTATTAATATTTGACTATTCAAGATTGCAATGAGTCAAATCGTGGAATTATTAGGATTTATAAAAGGTTAAATAGAGTTATTAACACGTTTTTATTTATATAATTTCAAATTCATACCTATGGGAGGACATACAAATGAATATACATTCTATTGTTCATTATGACTACACAGGTACTATTTTTAAAATTTGCAAATTTTCAATAGGGGATCCTCTAAATTATACTAAAAATCTAAAAAATAAGATATCAAAGGCAAAATTTCCTATTAAAAAATAAAGTTGAATTAAAACATGAAATAGAAATCTCTATCATGTGTTAGCTAAAGTATATTCGGTCCAGTTAGGTAGTAAAACATACTTAACGATATTTAAAGAATGATTTACTATCTTAACTAAACCTTTGCAGTAAAATTAAAAAATTTTAGGCTTGACTTACTGCTTGCAGATACTTAAAAATTTTTTCTTCCATTATCTATTCTTAAGAATACCTGCTTGATATTTTCAATTGATCTGCAAATTTCATTCATATCTTTATCGTTGTAAAAAGAAAAATCTTCTTTCGTTTCTTCAATTTTACTTTTACGCCATTTATCCAGATATTCATCACCTTTACCCGTAAGGGCAATTTTAATTACCCTCCGATCGCTCATATCATGTAATCTCTGGATCAACCCATCTTCAACAAGTTTATTGGTCAGATAGGTCATATTTTGTTTTTTCATCCCAATTAAGGTTCCAATTTCAGATATGGATAGTTCTCCCCTTTCTTTCAATATTATCAATGTTAAATAATGGGCAAATGACATTTTTATACGCCCATTACTGGTCTTATACTTCAAAACGTTTTTTTGAAAAAGTTGGTATAACAAAAATAAATTATCCAACATTTCTCCTAATTTTTCCTCATCCATTAATAATGCCTCCTCTATTCATATTATAATGTTCTATATAAATATTAATGTGATAATGTATTACACCTCCCATAATGTCCAATGTCAGATGTTAATAGAAACTTCAGCAGTTAAGCACATATTCATATTTTCATTCTTGAAAATCTAAAGCTTAATCAAAGTATTTTTGTATATTATTTATTTATTAAGTCTATTTAAATACATAAATGTGATATTTTTAAATAAAAGCATTATTAAGCTATTTAAATAAAAATTAAACTGAAATTTAGACTATTAATTTTTTAATGAAATGACTAATTGTGTATTAAATGCTAAAAATTCAATTCATACCAAATTAAAAAAATTTAATAGTTAATACGTCAATAGTATTAAAGTAAGATAAATAGTTGCATCCAAAAAATGCAACATTATTTCAGGCAAGTATCTACATTCGGAGGAATCAAATGAGCATTTATAAACTATCCTTTAAAAATTTTAAAAGAAGAAAACTTAGAAGCGCCCTAACCATGTTAGGAATAGTAATAGGAGTAACTGCCCTAATTAGTCTTATAGGTATTGGTACTGGAATGTCGTCTTATATGAAAGATCAAACAGCTTCCCTCATGGGCGACGTTACCATAACAAATAGCTCTGGAGGGTCAGGAATTACAGGATCTACAGGTGATTCATTTTTAAATACTGCTGCAGTTTCCCAGATAGAAAATATGTCAGATCTTTACAACATTAAAAAAGAAACACAGTTCACCACACAAATGAATAACATCCAGGTAATGGTTATAGGAATGAGTGACTGGAACCAGTTGAAATTTAACGGGACTCCCGGCGTTGTTATCAGTAAATCACTTGCAGATGAATTAAATTATAAAATTGGAAGCAATATAACCGTTAAAAATCAAAAAATGTCAGTTACCGGGATAACTAACGAAGGAGGAGACAATGGGGCATACGTGTTCATGAATGTTGATAAAGCTCTTCCTCTAAACAGCAACAAGGTATCAAGTATAACTGCAAATACTAAAGCGGACCCAGATACTGTAAAAAACCAGATTGAAAGTGCTGTAAACGGTACAAGTGCTTTAACAAAGTCAGACTACACCAAACAGATCGATAATATAATGCAAACAGTAACCCTCTTTGTAGGTGCTATTGCAGGTGTTGCATTACTGGTGGGAGTTATAAGCATTATAAACATCATGTTAGTCAATGTTTCAGAGAGGACAAGAGAAATTGGAGTATTAAAAGCAATCGGGTTTAAAAATAGAGAAATATTAAGCAGCATACTTACAGAGGCCGGTCTTTTAGGTTTATTATCCGCCATAGTAGGGGTAGTTGTAGCGGCGGTCATACTCGAACTTGGAATTATGTTCCTTGCACCGCAATACGGTATTAGCGGCATTAAACTCACCCAAATGTTGCCTTTATGGTTAGTCGCTGCAGTAATTGGAGGTGCTACAATTTTAAGTGTTCTGGCAGGATTATATCCCGCATGGAGGGCATCTAAACTAAACGTTGTGGAGGCACTGCGATATGAATAACGATGTACTCGAATTTAATGAAGTCTGGAAAACATACAAAATGGGATCAGAGGACATACAAGCACTTAGAGGGGTTAATTTAACAGTAAACAGCGGTTCATTTATTGCCATAATGGGTCCTTCTGGATCTGGAAAATCAACACTGCTCCACCTGGCAGGAATACTCGACACACCCACAAAGGGAACTGTCTTGTTGAACGAAAAAAATATCAAAGAGTATACAAAAGATGAACAGGCAAATCTCAGAAGGGCAAACATTGGATTTGTATTCCAGCGGTTCAATTTAATGCCGCAGCTTACAGCATTAGAAAATGTTATGCTGCCCATGATTTCACCAGATTCGGGAAAAGCCAAAAAACTCCTTGACAAAGTAGGATTATCAGACAAATACAACCGTTACCATACACAGCTTTCAGGTGG